>JBHICS010000031.1:0-7819 GCA_046759685.1 Candidatus Brocadiales bacterium
GGTTAGATCCGGATGTACTCCAAGGGGACTACGTCATTCTTTCGGTGAGCGACAGCGGCTGTGGTATGGATTCTAACACGCAGACCCACATGTTTGAACCCTTCTTTACGACCAAGGAACAAGGAAAAGGAACTTGTTAACCAGCTAATAAATGAAGCGGATGAAAAAATTTATGAAAGTCTTGGCAGGACTGAGCAGATAAGTTTCTCAGATATTGGTGGCGCTGTAGGTGTTTTCTATAAGGAAAGCGATTATTTTACCAAGGAAGGGGCCAAGAATGTCATAAGGGACGCGGAAGAAAGTGTGTACGCCAGATTTTTTGAAAGAGAAGACTATGACCCCAGCCCACCGCTTGATGCACCGGCGGGTAAGTTTATATTTCAGGTGATTTCCAGAAAAGAGCCGTCTGCACCGCCGTTACAAGAGATCCGAGAGAAGGTGGTAGAAGACTTGAAGGAAGAAAAGGCCCTCGAAAAGGCCAAAGAGCTGGCCAAACGGTGCAAGGAGAAGATTAAACAGACCTCCTTTGAGGAGGGGTTGAAGTTCTTAAAGGATGAATGTAAAGGTACTGTCTTTGTAAAGAGTGAAACAGAATTCTTCAAAAGACCGGAGATAAAGGACGGTAAGCCCTATCGCTACATAAAAGCACTCGAGGTCAGCGCCCCCAACGTGGCAAGGAGTACCTTCAGCCTTGGACAGGGGGAGCTGGATGTAGTCGCCGAAGAGGCAGGGAAGAAGGCCGTCTATGTTATAAGGCTTGTTGAAAAGAAGGAGGCGGATGAGAAAAAATACGAAGGGGACAAGGATAAGGTGGTGCGGAAATATCTTGTAGAAAAGCAACAATATTTTATCGACCACTGGAATGAACGTCTTAAGAAGAAGGCAGAACTGACCAAATAGATGAAAATTCTGCATGGAATAAAGAAACTACCCAAGAGACTTAACTGGCCGGTCATCACGATAGGTGGTTTTGACGGGGTGCATCGTGGCCATCAGGTGGTAATTAATGAGACAGTGAACTGGGCCAAGGAAATGCAGGGGGAGTCGATCATACTAACCTTCGCTACCCACCCAAGAAGCGTGTTGAGCGGTAGCACACCGAGCTTCATCACTTCGCTGGAACACAGATTGCTGCTCTTCAAGCGCCTAGGCGTGAGTATGGTAATCGTACTTGAATTCGAAGAAGTATCCGGAATGAGTGCAGAACAATTTATTAAAGGGATTATCTCAGACTCTCTGGGTACCAAGGGTTGGGTAATGGGCTTCAACTTTGCCTTCGGCAAGGACCGGAGGGGAGATTTCCCCTTGGTGTCGAGCCTCTCAAAACGGTATGGGTTTGAGGTGCGTTCGTGCCCGCAAGTAAAATATGGCGGTGAGGCAATCAGCAGTACACGCATTAGGGAGACCATACTCAAAGGAGACCTTAAGAAGGCAGAGGGAATGCTTGGCAGGCCTGTATCGCTCATGGGTACAGTAGTGGAGGGCAGCGGTAGGGGTGTAAAACTGGGCTTCCCCACGGCAAATTTAGACCTCCACCACGAGATAAAACCACCAAGTGGTGTATACGCAAGTATGGTAAATTTAGAGGGCAGAGACCTTCTGTCCCTGACCAGTATAGGCACCAGACCCACCTTTGAAGTACCGGAAGAAGAGGTGGTAGAGGTATATATAATTGATTTCAATCAGTCTTTATACGGTAAGGATTTAGAGGTCAGATTCCTCTTCAAACTCAGGGAAGAGATGAAGTTCGAAAGCGCCGATGCGCTCCGTGCACAGATGGAGAAGGACAAGCAAGATGTGCAACGGAGGCTGGGTAAAAAGACCTTGACAGGGCAAGACCTGCCTTCTATAATGCTGACGTAAGTTTTTATCTCTTGGGCAGATAGCTCAGTTGGTAGAGCACGGGACTGAAAATCCCGGTGTCGACGGTTCGATCCCGTCTCTGCCCACAGTTACTGGCCTTAAGGAAAGGAGCGGGGATTTTCATATTCAAGCCCTTACCTCGGAGATTCACATACTACTAACCCATTTATAGGTTCTTATCCATTCTAGGACAGGAGATAATTCGTTATTGAAGAGGCCGAGCATCGATGCGCTTGAGGGAAAGGCCAAGAAAGTAAGAACACACATAATCCGTATGTTGGCCAAGGCAGGTTCTGGCCATCCTGGGGGCTCCCTTTCAGCTGCAGACCTCATTGTGGGACTGTACTACGGCAAACTTAGGCATGACCCCGAAAATCCTGATTGGCCGGATAGGGACAGATTTGTGTTGTCCAAGGGCCACTCCTGCCCTGCACTTTATGCCGTGCTGGCCGAGATGGGCTATTTCCCGGTGAGTGAACTGGACACCTTGAGACAGTTCGGTAGCCGACTTCAGGGCCACCCCGATTGTCATCTGACCCCTGGAATAGAGATATCCAGTGGTTCCCTGGGACAGGGCCTCTCGGTCGGATTGGGTATGGCCCTTGCAGCTAAGATAGACAAGAAGGACTATCGAGTATACGTTATGTTGGGCGATGGTGAGATAGAAGAGGGTCAAGTCTGGGAGGCGGCTATGGCCGCAAGCCACTATGGGCTGGATAACCTCTGTGCTATACTGGATAATAACGGGCTTCAGATAGATGGACCAATTAATGCTGTCATGTCACCGCTGCCTATACCCGAGAAATGGCTGGCATTTGGCTGGAACGTTATAGAGATAGACGGACACGATATGGTAAAGATACTCAAGGCCTACGATGAGGTAGAAACCTTGGAGGGTAAACCCACTATTATTATTGCAAAGACTGTGAAAGGCAAGGGTGTCTCGTTTATGGAAGGGGAAGTCGACTGGCACGGGAAGGCCCCAAACCAGGAGCAGGCAGAAAAGGCCTTGGCAGAACTAGTATAAGGATGGAAACATGCCTGTAAAAACCGCCACAACAAAGATGGTCTCAACCCGCGAGGCCTACGGGCAGGCCCTTCTGGAGTTGGGAAAGGCGTACAAAGAGGTAGTGGTGCTAGATGCAGACCTGGCGAAGTCCACAACCACGGCTAAATTTGGCAAAGAATTTCCGGACAGATTCTTCGATATGGGCATTGCAGAGGCCAACATGATGAACACCGCTGCAGGGCTTGCCACATGTGGGAAGGTACCGTTCGTTAGCACCTTCAGTATCTTTGCCTCTGGCCGTGCCTGGGAACAAACCCGCAATACCATCTGTCACAGCGGCTTAAATGTAAAGATAGTTGCCACACATGGCGGTGTCGCTGTGGGAGCAGATGGATGCTCTCACCAATGTATAGAGGACTTTGCACTGATGAGGGCTATTTCTACTATGACGGTTATAGTACCATGCGACGCTGTTGAGGCAAAGAAGGCTGTAATAGCCGCATACCATCACAAGGGCCCGGTATATATAAGGCTGGGCAGGGCCGCCGTGCCCGTCATAACGGATGAACAGGACGACTTTTCAATAGGTAAGGCAGTTACCATGCGTGAGGGGAATGACGTGGTAATTATTGCCTGTGGGGTAATGGTAGCAATGGCCCTTAAAGCAGCCGAGATACTCTCTGTTAGAGGTATCGAGGCATCCGTAGTAGACCTTCATACCATAAAACCCGTAGACTGCGAGACCATTACCAGGGTCGCAAAGGAAACCGGTGCCGTAGTAACCGCTGAACAACATGTCCTGGATGGCGGTATGGGCAGCGCGGTAGCTATGGTGCTGGGAAAGGAATGCCCCGTCCCCATGGAAATGATAGGCATAGATAACCGCTTTGGCCAATCTGGTGACCCCGACACCCTTTTCAAGGAGTATTGCCTTACCGCTGAAGACATAGCCACTGCCGCACTTAGAGCTTGTGACAGGAAATAGTAATACCTATGTTACGTGTATCAAACTACCTGCTTTTAATTATTTCTCTACTCATAATCCTGAGCCCTTTCTTACAGGCAGAGGAACAGACAGACTATTACAAGGATTACGAGGAGCTGGTGAAGGTGGTAAGGCTTATCAAGGAAAAATACGTAGACGATGTGGAGCTTGTCGACCTTCTTAGCGGTGCATATCGTGGAATGTTGCAAGAGCTAGACCCCTACAGTCAGTTCATAAGTCCCGACGACATGGAGGACCTTAAGATAGAAACGGAAGGGCAATTTGGCGGGCTGGGCATCGAGGTTATAATACGTAATGGTATCATCACCGTTATCACACCTATACTGGACTCGCCTGCGTTTAAGGCGGGAGTGATGCCAGGCGATAAAATTATACACATAGAAGGTGAACCTGCGGAAAGAATTAGCCTCAGAGAGGCCATAAAAAGGCTAAGAGGGGCCCCTGGCACCGAGGTGACCATTACTGTCATACACCCTGGCGAAACAGAACCTACGGACATTACTATAGAGAGAGGCATAGTCCACCTGAAAAGCATCAGAGGCGTTAGGATAACGGATTATGACGAAAAGATAGGTTACATTGCAGTTAGCAGCTTCCAGGAAAACACCGGCAAAGAGCTTGATAAGGCCGTTGAAGACCTGTTACAGAAGGGAATGAAGGCACTAGTCCTTGACCTGAGATTTAACCCGGGAGGTCTCTTAAATGCGGCTGTAGATGTTGCGGATAAGTTTCTCAATGAGGGTATGATAGTCTCCACAAAAGGAAGGGACAAGTCTCAAGATTATGTCTACAATGCAAAAAAGCCTGGAACCTTTCCAGACTTCCCGCTCATTGTGCTGGTCAATAACGGCAGTGCCAGCGCCTCTGAGATTGTGGCCGGGGCCGTAAAGGACAACAAACGAGGATTGCTTGTAGGTATGAAAACCTTTGGAAAAGGCTCGGTGCAGAGCCTGGTACCGGTCGAGGGCGGGGAGAGTGCTATAAAACTCACTACTGCTAAATACTATACACCATCTGGAGAGTTAATCGATAAGAAAGGAATAGAGCCGGACGTCATTGTAGAACTTAGCTATGAAGAGACAAAAGACCTGCATGAAAATCTGGCTAGGATGAACAACACGAACATCTACGTGGGAGACGATGGCGAGGAGATCCCATCTGAAGAAGAAGCGGTTGTAGATGTCCAGCTCGAGCGAGCCCTTGACATATTAAGGGATGACCCGCTGCTTTATACTAAGTTGCTTAATACTCCGACTCTATGAGTAATGTTGATACTTGGTATAGAAACCTCTTGCGATGAGACCTCTGCGGCAGTAGTAGAAGACGGATGCAATATCCGGTCAAACATAGTTAGTACCCAGGAACAACTTCACCTAAGATTTGGAGGTGTAGTACCTGAGATAGCATGTCGAGCACACATTGAAGCCATGCTGCCGGTGATAGACAAGGCACTTGATGATGCACGAATACACCTTGAGGATATAGATGCCGTAGCCGTAGCAACCACCCCGGGGCTTATTGGTGCGCTGCTCATTGGCTTGACAACCGCAAAGACACTTTCGTGGCTATTAAAGGTACCCCTTATAGCGGTTAATCACCTCCATTGCCACATCATTGCCAGCAGGCTGGAATATGGAGAAGACCTCCAATTTCCGACTATAAGCTTTGTAATATCTGGGGGGCATACCAGCCTATTCCTCAGCAAGAGTGAGACGAACCACCTGCCTCTTGGGGCCACACTGGATGATGCGGCAGGGGAGGCATTTGACAAGGTGGCAAAGCTGTTAGGGCTAGGTTACCCGGGAGGTCCTGAGATCGACCGAATGTCTCTCGGTGGTGATCCCGCTTCTGTCCCTTTTCCCCGCCCATACCTGGAGGCGGGCTCCCTGGACTTTAGCTTTAGTGGCCTGAAGACCGCTGTACTGTACTACTATCAGGACCTCCAAAAGTGTAAGGAAACGTTAAGCCACCAAGAAATTGCTGACATAGCGGCTAGTTTTCAGGAGGCTGTTGTGGACGTCCTGGTAGATAAGACCCTCTCCGCACTGGAGAGACATCGTGTCAGTGGAGTAATACTTGGAGGCGGTGTAACCTGCAACTCTAGACTGCGCAAGAGATTTTCCCAGGCCCTGGAGGGCACCCCTGTGAGGCTCTACTGCCCTTCACTGATACTATGCACGGACAATGCTGCTATGGTGGCCAGCATGGGTTACTATAAATACCTCGAGGGGGACCTTTCCACCTTAGAGGCAGAGGCGGTTGCATGAGCTTAGTAATACCTCGTTTAAAGATATGGACATAAACCTTCTCAAAAAAATACTGACCAGTGTACAGGATGGAAGGTGCTCTATGGAAGAGGCGATAGAGCGTCTTAAGGGGCTTCCTTATAAGGACGTGGGTTTTGCAAAGGTTGACAGCCACAGGGCACTGCGCCGGGGCTTTCCAGAGGTCATATTTTGCCAAGGAAAGACCCCCGAACAGGTGGTGAGAATAGCCCATGAGATTGCTAAAGACGAAAGTGACCTCCTGGCTACAAGGGCAGGCCCGGATGTCTACCGGGCAATGACCAAAGAATTCCCGAAGGCCCAGTATAACGAGATAGCTAAAACCATCACCATAAAAAGGGTGAGGCGCAAGACGCAAAAGGGGCTAATACTGGTGATTACCGCAGGTACATTGGATATACCGGTGGCGGAAGAGGCAAGGGTTACGGCGGAACTAATGGGTAACAAGGTGGAGGCGCTCTATGACGTAGGTGTTGCCGGCATACATAGGCTTTTAAAACACCGTAAGAAATTATTGCAAGCCAACGTCGTCGTAGTGGTAGCCGGTATGGAGGGTGCATTGCCTGGGGTGGTGAGTGGATTAGTAGACCGTCCGGTGATTGGCGTGCCAACCAGCGTGGGCTATGGGGCGAGCTTCGGCGGCATCTCACCGCTCCTCACCATGCTAAATACCTGCTCCGAAGGGGTAGCGGTTGTAAATATAGACAATGGGTTTGGCGCCGGCTACATGGCGTCTCTCATAAACAAAACACGCGCTAAGACATAGATATACAAGTAGAACTTACTTTATGGAGATAACGGCAATGAAAGTTTCGGACAGTATATATGTCTTTCAAGATAAAGACCTGGGCCAGAATGCGACGCTCATCTTGGGCAATGATGCTTGTATCTTGGTGGATAACAGGCAGAACATACCAATAGCACAAGAGTTACAGACCGCTATAAAATCAATCACGGATAAGCCAATCAAGTATATCATTAATACCCACTACCACGGCGATCATACCTTTGGCAATCAGGTATTCACAGGAGTTACAGACATCATAGGACATAAGAATGTCCGCACCACACTGTTGGAAATCGGGGAGCAGCACAAGGGCTTTTTCGGAGAGTACTTTGGGGTGCCTCGTACGGAGGAGGTGGTTATCACACCACCAACCCTTACATTTGAAAAGGAACTATCCTTACAATTTGATAATAAGACCATTAATATTGTTTATCCGGGTAGGGCTCACACGGACACGGACTCATTTATCTATATACCTGAACTGAAGTTGTTGATTACAGGAGATTTGCTCTTTAACGGAATCTTGGGTTTCAGCGGAGACCCTTCTTGCACCTTGAGGGGCTGGATTAATGCCGTCGAAGACATGGAGAAGCTGGATATTAATACAATTATTCCCGGCCATGGTCCCATCGGAAACAAGGGCGACCTCGCTTTATTCAGACAATATCTGGAGAGGCTGCTGATGGTGGTTAAACAAGAAATCGAAAAGGGTAGGACTCTTACCGAGATGAAGGAGTCTGTAAAGCTACCTGAGTATAAGGATTGGGGTCACTATGAGGACTGGCTTAGTGTGAACATTGAGGCTGCCTATAACGAGCTAAGTCACTAATGACACTGGAGCCACATAAACTCTTAAACATGTAGATGGG
>JBHICS010000032.1:0-7808 GCA_046759685.1 Candidatus Brocadiales bacterium
CCGGTAAGACAGTAAGCAGGGCCTCCATACGCCTAGCCGCTTCCTTCTGGATTATCCTGTCTTTTGTTATGACGTATGTGGCACCTACACCAACGGACGTAACTATTGCTATGACACCAAGTACCAGTGTGTATTGTAATCTCTTGCCCATTGTTATGCCTTTCCGCCCGAGGCGGCCTTTCCTGCTCCTAAGAGTTTAGGCTGAGTGTATCTGTCAATAAGCGGTGTAGCAGTATTCATGAGAAGAATGGAGTAGCACACCCCTTCAGGATATGCTGCGTAAAACCTGATTAGCACGGTAAGCAGCCCACAACCTATACCGAAGATTGCCAAGCCCTTCTTGGTGAGCGGGGATGTTACCATGTCAGTGGCCATGAAGAACGCACCAAGCATAAGCCCTCCAGCCAGCACGTGGTAGAAGGGGTCGTTGGCCCATGGCGCCTCTGTGCTCGCTGGCAGGACTTGAGACAGGATGAACACCGTTCCTATGAATCCTACGGGCACCCTCCAGTCTACGTAACCCCTGTATATTAGGTAGAGTCCGCCCAATATGAGTGCAATGGCGGACGTCTCACCAATACATCCAGGAATGTTACCGGTGAGCAGGCTCATGTAGTCGTACGTCTCCCCACCCACCTCCTTAAACAGCGGGGTGGCCCTGGTGACGGCGTCTACGAGTTGCCCCTTAGCATCCGTGTTGGTTATATTTTGCAGGAGGCCCGCTTCCTTTAGACTCCGCCAATCGGAGTTAATGGGTGCGGGATAGGCAATCTGTAGAAAGGCCCTGGCGGCAAGTGCAGGGTTCCAGATGTTGTTGCCTAATCCGCCAAAGGTATGCTTGACTACCGCTATGGCAAATGCTGCACCCACGATGGGTATATACCACGCGACGCTGGGTGGAAGTACGTAGGCTAGTAGTAACCCGGTTATGATGGCGCTTCCGTCGTTAACGCTGACGGGCCTGCCCCTGAGTTTTTGACAGGCTGCCTCCGTAGCAACAGCAGAGGCCACGCACAGGAAGATTACTGAAAGACAATAGTAACCGAATATGTAAACACCTACAAGGCCCGCAGGTATAAGGGCTGCTATTACCGTCCACATCACCCTTGGAATATCTTCAGGGCCTCGAATGTGCGGGGAGGTACTAACAGTTAACCCAACTCTTTCCGGTATATCCGCCATAGAAGCACTCCTCAGGTTAAAGGTTCCCTCTAACAGGGAATTTTTGTATACAAGAAAGAACTGCGTAAAACTAAGCTCTTTTTATTTAGAGGCTGTTTGTTTTGCGGCCTCTTTGGCCTCTTGTTTGGCCTTTGCCCGTGCCCTCTGCCTGCCGAGATCAAACTTGGCCATCTTTATCAGGTGGACGATCGGCCTCCTGGAGGTGCATACATAGGTGCAGCAGCCGCACTCCTTGCACTCCATAAGGTCAAACTCCATAGCCCCCTGGAAGTTTTCGGCCTCACAGAGTATGCTAAGGTAGCTGGGGTTTAACCCATAGGGGCATGCCTCAACACACTTGCCACACCGGATACAGGGGTGTGACTCCCAGGTCTCTGCCCCTCTCATGACCAAGATCCCGCCAGTGCCCTTTACGGTGGTAGTTCCAGCAATGCTCTGCTGGGCTATCCCCATCATAGGGCCACCGAATATTATCTTATTTGCATCTTCCTTTATGCCTGCCAGCGAGAGCATGGGCTCTATTGGTGTACCCACTCGAGTGACGAAATTTCCGGGGTTTTCAACGCCATCACCCGTGATAGTTACAACCCTCTGTATAAGGGCCCTTTTCCACTTTACTGCCTCATAGATGGCATAGGTGGTGCTTATGTTGTGGACTACGCAACCTGCCTCAAGCGGCAACTGAGTGGGTTTGAATTCACGTCCCGTTACGGCCTTTATCAATTGATGTTCCGCGCCCTGGGGATATTTCACCTCAAGGAGTTCAATCTTTATGTTTGGGTCATCACCTACCGCAGACTTTACCTTTTCGTAGGCGTCCATCTTGTTGGCTTCTATGCCCACATAGCCGTTGCTTACTCCCAGGCATTTCATGATGATACGAAGCCCCTCGACTATTTCCTGGGTCCTCTCCATCATCTGCCGGTAGTCGCAGGTGAGGTATGGTTCACACTCGGCGCCGTTGAGGATAACGGTGTCAACGGTCTTGCCCGGCGGCGGGCTTAGTTTCACGTGGGTGGGGAATGCGGCCCCGCCTAGGCCTACGACACCAGCCTCCTTTATAAGATTTCTGATATCATCCGGTGACAGCGCATTTATATCTGTCGGTTCGTTTAGGCCTGGTGCCCACTCGTCGTCACCGCTTCTTTTTATGGTTATAGCGGGTGTTCTTGCACCTGTAACCGGATGTGGCCTGAAGGTTATCTCCTTCACCTCTCCAGATACTGGGGCATGGACGTGGGCTGAGATAAAGGCCGAGGCCTCGGCTATCCTCTGACCTTTCTGTACCTTATCGCCCTTTGCCACCACTGGTCTGGACGGTGCGCCTATGTTTTGTGCTGTTAGCACATATACCGTATCAGGCAGGGGTGCCTGGGTTATTTCTTTGTCTTTAGCAAGTGATTTCCAGTCTGCAGGGGGATGTATCCCTCCGCGAAAACTTTTAAGACCTCCTGTTACAGCCATTTTACTCTCCTATACTCCTGTCAGTTTATTTATTAAGTGCTTTGTGTATCTGTCGTACGGCCTGTTTTAGGCGCAGTTCGTTCTCCACCAGGGCGAATCTCAAAAAACCTTCACCGTCTTCTCCAAAGGCCACCCCAGGCGCTACAGATACCCGGGCCTCGTTAAGGAGTTTATAACTGAACTCAACAGAGCCCATGGAACGGTATTTTTCTGTAATAGGGGCCCAGACGAACATGGCAGCCTTGGGTTTCTCCACTTCCCATCCTATGCGCATAAGACCTTCGCAGAAGACGTCTCGGCGCTGCTGGTAGATGTGGGCCTGCTGTTCTGCGTATTTCCTGCAGTCCCTTAGTGCAATGATACCGGCAACCTGTACGGGGGGAAATATTCCATAATCATAGTAGCCCTTTATCTTTGCCAGGGCATCTACTATCCGGTGGTTGCCGACGCAGAACCCCAGCCTCCATCCAGGCATGTTAAAGCTCTTTGAAAACGTGTTGAACTCTATTCCCACGTCCTTGGCACCCTTAGCCTGAAGGAAGCTAGGTGGCTTATAGTCGTCGAATCCCAGGCAGCAGTAAGAAAAGTCATGTATAACTATGGTGTTGTATCTCTTTGCAATGTCTACGATTTCTTCGAAGAAACCAAGTTCTACCGTACGACCGGTAGGGTTGTGCGGAAAATTTAATATAAACACCTTGGGTCTAGGATGAACGGTCTCGATAGTGCGCACAATATCTACCAAAAGCTCCTCTTCTTCCTTTAGTGGGATGGTAATCACCTCCGCACCCGCAAGCTCTGGCCCGTGGAGGTGTACAGGGAATGCCGGGCTAGGAACCAATGCCACGTTACCATCCTCAAGCAGCGCTAGGCAAAGATGGGATATACCTTCCTTTGAGCCTATGGTGCAAACAACCTCCTTGCGCGGGTCGAGTTCCACGTCCCATTCACGCCGGTAGAAATGCGCAACCTCACGCCTCAGGTGTGGTATGCCAGCAGCAGAGATGCTGTAGCGGTGGTTCTTAGGGTCTTGAACCGCCTCACAGAGTTTCTCCACCACGGGGGGAGGCGTAGGGTCATTCGGGTTGCCCATGCCCAAGTCTATGATGTCTATTCCCTGGTTTCGCTTCTCGTATTTCAGTTGATTGAGTCTACCGAATAGATAGGTAGGCAGCCGTTTGACACGACCTGCCACCTCTATGGTAAATTCTTGGGGAATAGTCTCTAGCTTAGCGTTTCTCATGTCTTGAGAAGGTGAGTTAATATATCACAAGATACTTCGTTATATCTGCTCGCTCAAGTATGCTGGCTAACCACGGTCCCAGCCTTTTTTTAACCTTTTGCCGCTTAACGATCTTTTCCAGTTCTTGTGTGACTTCTTCAAAATCCTTTGAGCTTCTTTCCCTCTTATTAAGTATTTTTAGTATATGGTAGCCATTATCTGTCTTTATAATATCGCTAATCTGCCCTGCCTCTAGATATGCAACCTTTGGCCCAAAGAACCCTTCGCTGGGGCTAAAGGGCTTCATCCTGCCCCCGACAGCGGCCGAGAGACGGTCTATGGATTCATTCCTGGCAAGGGTCTCGAAATCGGCTCCAGACTGAACCTTCTCTAATATTTCTTCGGCCTCTTGTCTCGTGCTTACAACGACTTGGCTTGCCTCTATCTTTTCACCGTATTCCCGCTCGTAGGCCTTCTTTAGGTCTTCGTCTGTAACGGTTACGGTGGTTTCTACTATCTTTTCTGCAAGTATTTCTACCTCCATTCCCGTTCTCAGGCGTGCGGACATCCTTTCTTTTAATTCATTCAAGTCCATACCCATTTTGCCTAATTCATCTCTGAGTTGCTCCTCGTCCTCAAGCCCTCTTGCCTTAAGGAGGGTATTTATCTCTCTATTAAGTAGTCTTTCCAGCCTTTGGCTCACCTCTTCCGGGTCTACCGTTATGCCTAATTTATCGGCCTGCTGATATATAACGACCCTTCGTATTAATACGTCGAGGCCCTGCTCACCGAAGCTCTCTATAAGCAGGTTCGAGAGTTCTTGTCGGGTCAGATTCTGGCCATTGACTACTGCCACAACCTCACTTTGGGGACCGATAAGTTCTTCCTCGCCCACTTCATGGGCCATAAGATGGCGGTTTAGCGGTGAGTGTGCCAGAACCAGGGCTATTATAAAGAAAAAACGGGCTTTATTGTAAATTGCGGCTATCTTTGGCATTTCAGCGGCTGGACCTCTCTCACATAGACATAAGACTAAAAGACACATGAAGTTGGAGAGGAAAAATTATATCAGGGCTGCTGGCAACTGTCAATAGCTTTTTGGTTTATACCCCTTAAGGGAGGGTGTTTGGGGTGGATGGGGAGGACACGGTGACCGGTTTTTTAGATTTTGAGAGGTAGACAGATGTATAAACGCGGCGTTTTAAACAGTTTCTGATGGAGACAAGAGGCACTACTTGAACCGGGAGAGGTTGATTTCATATTGGTTTTCGTATCCGCCGTCCCAAACAATGACGGTGGTTATCGTGTTGGGGATAATCTCCAAGTAAGGAAAGCTGGCTATGACATATTCATGCGTCTCTTTACTTGCCTCTCCACCGTAGAAGTCGCACCACTCGCAGTGATGGTCCAGATAGGATATGGAAACGGGTTCGATCATTTTGTCACGCTGGATAAGCTTGATGGCTACGTCATCCCTTGTACGTATTAGTACCTCCAGGGTCTCAGATGCGCTCGCTTCTTTTATTTCGTCTTCGGTTATTTTTTGGTTGTGTCTTTTTTTCCTGGCAGCCTTGACGGCGAGGTCTACGAACTTGCTCCTTACAAGTCCCGAATCCAAACCGGGCCATGCCTCGAGGCAGGCTGGCAGTATGAGCAGTGTTTTGAATATGGTGCGGGAGTTTTTCTCACCGTATTTGATGGCCTCTTCTATCTCCTCATTTGTAAGGTCTGGCTGTATGGCGTGAAGGTTTGACGGGGAGAGGCAAAGGAACAAACTCATGATACAGGACATTAAGACCTTTTCCATGGTTCTTCCCTCCTGTAAAAAGAGGCCCTCTGAGGTAGGTACTTTACCTCACCCGTAACATAATACCGTCATTTATCCATTAGGGCACGTTTTTTTTGAAGAAAAGTGTTTTCCGGGCCGTTTAAGCACTCTGCTTGCTCGCTTTCTCTTCTTCGTACCAGGGAGGCTTCTCGATCTCTACTCTCTTTGCGAACCATCTATAGAGAGACGGGAGCACCAGTAATGTAAGGAAGGTGGAAAAGATAAGACCGCCTATGACCACGGTGGCCAATGGCCTCTGGATCTCGGCGCCCACACCCCATGATATTGCCATGGGCAGGAAGCCTATTATATCGGAGGAAGATGTCATAAGTACTGGTCGCAGACGGTCTTCCGCACCCTTGAGTACAGCCTCCCTCACGTCCATGCCCTGTGCAATGAGGTCGTTTATTCGTGACACCATGACCGTTCCATACAGCACGGAGAGGCCAAAGAGGGCGATAAAACCTATGCCGGCGGATATACTCAGCGGCATTCCCCTGATGGCTAGGGCAAATATACCTCCGGTTGCGGCTATGGGTATGTTTATATAGATGAGCAAGGCGTTTTTCAACGACCCAAAGGTGGTAAATAGCAGTATGAAGATAAGGAACAGAGAGATGGGAACTACGACGGCGAGCCTGATGCGTGCCCGTTGCATATTCTCAAACTGCCCTCCCCAATCTATATAGTAGCCCGCCGGTAGAGTGACCCGCGCCTCGATTTCTTTATCGGCTTCTGCCACGAAGCTCCCGATGTCTCTGCCCCTTACGTTACACTCCACCACCATGCGCCGCCGACTATCTTCCCTCGATATTTGAGCCTGCCCCTCCTCCAGGGTAATCTCTGCCAGTTGTGCCAGCGGCACAAGCCTCTTCTCCGGGGCGCTGACAAGTATGTTTCTTATGCTCTCTATGTCCTGCCTGGCCTCCTCGGGAAATCTTACTATCATATCAAAGCGCATCTGCCCCTCAATTACCTGGGTTGCAGCCCTGCCGCCTATGGCGGTTTCTATAATCTCCTGGACGCCGGCAACGTTTATGCCGTAGCGTGCTATAGCCTCACGGTCTATCCTTATTTGAAGCACGGGCAGACCACTTACCTGCTCCATCCTAACGTCTTCTGCCCCCCTTATACCCCTGACAATACGCTGGATCTGCTCTGCATTTTCTTTGAGTATGTCGTAGTCGTCCCCAAAGACCTTTATGGCGATGTCTGATCTCGTACCGGCAATAAGCTCATTTACCCGCATCTCAATGGGCTGTGAGAAGGCGTAGTTCATGCCGGGCATCTTTTCGAGCTCGGCATGCATCTTGTTTATGAGTTCTTCTTTGTTACGGGCACTTACCCACTCTCCTCTTGGTTTCAGAAATATGAGTATGTCACTTACTTCTGGTCCCATTGGGTCGGTTGATATCTCGGCTCGGCCTGTTTTGGATACCACGGTTGTAATCTCCGGGAATCTATCCAAGAGTACATTTTCTACCTTGGTTGTGGCATTAATGGACTCGGTTAGTGATACACTGGGCAGGCGTATTGCGTGCAGGGCGATAGAACCCTCGTCCAGTTCAGGCATGAACTCTGAACCCATGAAGGGCAGAAGCACCAGGCTCCCGGCGAAGATTCCACCCGCTATGCTGATAGGTAGTACGCTGTGGCGGACGGCTAGGTGCAGTACAGGTCGGTAAACACGCTTGAGGAAGCGGATGACAGCGTTGTCTGCTTCCTTCTTGGGGCGTATGCCTTTTGAGAAGAAGAAACCGCAGAGGGCGGGGCTGAGGGTCAGTGCAAGGATGAGTGCGCATATCATAGCAATACACACGACGATGGCCATGGGCCTGAACATCTTACCCTCTATGCCCTGAAGGGATAGGATCGGTATGTAGACTATTATGATAATGCCTATGGCAAATGCCACTGGCCGACCCACCTCCCGTCCGGCATCTATTATGGTCTCCACGGGTGTCTTCCCGTGGCCCTCTTCTCTTAGCGATAGGCGGCGGATGATATTCTCCACCATGACCACCGAGCCGTCGATGATGATGCCGAAGTCCAGGGCCCCAAGGCTCATGAGGCTGGCAGGGATTCCGACCGCCACCATGATGCCGAAGGTGT
>JBHICS010000033.1:0-7808 GCA_046759685.1 Candidatus Brocadiales bacterium
GGGTCTTGTAGCGGCTCAGTTTTATTGGTTGCGTTATGTCTAATAACACACCATCTACCCGAGCCCTAACAAAGCCCTCTTTCTTGATCGCCTCGAAGACCTCCCTGTGCTCACCTTTCTTGCCCTTTATTACAGGTGCCAGCAGCATAATCCTGGTACTTGGTGGTATCTGCATCACCTTGTCAACGATCTCGTCGGTGCTTTGGCGGGCAACCTCTTGCCCGCACTGGTGGCAGTGCGGGATGCCTATTCGTGCATATAGTAGACGAAGGTAGTCGTATATCTCGCTGGTTGTGGCTACTGTAGAGCGGGGGTTAGTGGCTATAGTTCGCTGCTCTATAGCTACGGTAGGTGGCAACCCTTCGATGTGGTCTACGTCCGGCTTCTCGAGCTGCTCCAGGAACTGACGGGCATAGGTGGAGAGCGACTCTATGTAGCGCCTCTGGCCCTCGGCAAATATGGTGTCGAAGGCAAGGGAGGATTTCCCAGAACCACTTACACCGGTGATTACAACCAGTCTGTCTCTGGGTATGTCTATATCGACATTTTTAAGGTTGTGTACCCTTGCGCTTCGGATATAGATATAGTTGTTTTCTGTATCCATTGATAAACTACATATCATAACCTTTTAGGGTGCCCCTTTCAAGCCCTGCCAGATTGACAGGCAAGTTAATAAAGGAAAGGGGGGACACCTTTAGCGAAGCACACCTTAAGTTTTATTATTGTAATGTGTTATGCATATGGTCTCGGGGGTGGGCATTGGCACAAGGTTTGCGTAATATTATCCTAGCTTCAATTTATGGTACTGGTTAAATTTCGGGAGGTACAGTAATGGCGGCGAAACAGCTTGCCTTTAAAGAGGATGCCAGGGAGGCACTTTTAAGGGGTGTGGTTAAACTTGCCCGGGCCGTGAAGTCCACACTAGGACCCAGAGGAAGAAATGCGGTCTTGGATAAAGGGTATGGCAGCCCAACTGTTACAAAGGACGGGGTCTCTGTGGCCGAGGAGATAGAACTAAAGGACCCCTACGAAAACATGGGGGCTAGGCTGGTAAGGGAGGTAGCCTCTAAGACCAGCGATGTTGCAGGAGACGGCACCACAACCGCAACCGTACTTGCGGAGGCCATTTTCAAAGAGGGTTTGAAGAATGTAACTGCTGGTGCAGCTCCGTTGTTATTAAACCGCGGTATGAAGAAGGCCGTTGAAAAGGTGGTTAAGCGGCTAAAGGATGTGAGCAAGGAAATAAAAGAGAAATCAGAGATAGCCAACATAGGCTCTATTGCTGCCAACAACGACCCCGAGATAGGGAAGATGATAGCCAGTGCCATGGAAAAGGTAGGTAAGGATGGGGTCATCACGGTTGAAGAGGGCAAGCGTCCGGTGACAGAGGTTGAGGTTGTGGAGGGTATGCAGTTTGATCGCGGGTACCTCTCTCCGCACTTTGTAACCGACCCGGACAACATGCGTGTAGAGCTTGAAAACCCCTACATACTTATATACGAAGACAAGATTTCTGGAATAAAGGGACTGGTGCCCATTCTGGAAAAGATAGCAAAGAGCGGGAAACCCATCTTGATGATCACAGAGGATGTAGAGGGCGAGGCGTTGGCCACACTAGTGGTGAACAAGATACGCGGGACACTTTCCTGCTGCGCAGTCAAGGCCCCCGGATATGGAGACCGTAGAAAGGCCATGCTGGGAGATATCGCCGTCCTAACAGGTGGGGAGTCTATCTTTAAGGATTTGGGCATACAACTTGAGGCCGTGGAGCTAGGGCAGTTGGGACGCGCCAAAAAAGTCACTATTGACTCAGAGCATACCACAATCGTCCAGGGGGCAGGTTCGCACGAGGCCATCTCCGGACGGATAAATCAGATACGTTCTGAGATAGAAACAACCACCAGCGATTACGACAGGGAGAAACTTCAGGAACGCCTGGCAAAGCTAGCTGGTGGAGTTGCCTAGATAAATGTTGGTGCCGCCACAGAGACCGAGATTAAACAGAAAAAGGCCCTAGTAGAGGATGCCCTTCATGCCACTAGGGCGGCGATAGAGGAGGGTGTACTGCCTGGCGGTGGTGTGGCCCTCTTGAGGGCCACGCAGGTCTTGGATGGTGGACTCGGTCTTAAGGGCGATGAGGCCATCGGGGGCGATATCATAAAACGTGCTCTTTCTGTGCCAGTCGCGCAGATAGCCGAGAACGCTGGCCTGGAAGGCTCGGTTGTGGTTAAAAAGATTCTGGAGTCTAAGGACACAGCCTATGGCTTTGATGCCGAACGTCAGGAGTTCACCAGCCTGATAGAAGCCGGTATAATAGACCCTACCAAGGTGACCCGTTGTGCCCTTCAAAATGCCGTTAGTATCGCAGGAACGCTTCTCATGGTGGACTGCGTGGTGAGTGAGGTACCAAAGAAAGAGAAGGAGGGTAAGGCTGCAGTGCCTGGTATGTAAGTTGCCTGTTAGTGATAAGGAGGAGTATGTAGATGCGCATTAGACCCTTAGATGACCGTGTGGTTATAGAGAGGCTGGAGGCAGAGGAAAAAACAGCTGGTGGCATAGTTCTCCCCGATACTGCTAAGGAAAAACCATCCAAGGGAAAGGTTGTTGCCGTCGGCGATGGAAGGCTCTTGGAGGGTGGCAAGAGGGCTCCCCTGGGCGTAAAAAAGGGGGACAATGTCTATTTCAGTAAGTATGCAGGAACAGAAGTGACAGTTGATGGGAAAGAATATCTTATCATGAAAGAGGCCGACATCTTGGCCAAGATAGAGTAGTAGGGGCGATTCATGAATTGCCCTTACGTCCCCGCCGGACATGTTAGTGGAGAAAGGGAGGAAGACAGGTGGCAGCTAAACAGCTACTTTACGACATAGATGCCAGGAAGAAGTTGCTTCAAGGTATAAAACAACTGGCCGACGTCGTTAGGGTGACCATGGGCCCCACGGGCCGTAACGTTGTATTAGAAAAAAGCTTTGGTTCACCGTCTGTTACAAAAGATGGTGTCACAGTGGCCAAAGAGGTGGAGCTAAAAGACCCGTTTGAGAACATGGGTGCAAAGCTGGTGAACGAGGTGGCATCGAAGACCAGCGACGCTGCCGGAGACGGCACCACTACAGCAACAGTACTGGCAGAGGCTATCTTCAGGGAGGGCATTAAGTGTATTACCGCAGGCGCCAGCCCTATTTCCGTCAAGAGGGGAATCGATAGGGCGGTAGAGGTGGCTGTCGAAGAGCTGAAGAAGCTGTCTAAGCCTGTAAAGGGCCGCTCAGAGATAGCCCAGACAGGTACAATATCCGCCAACAATGACCCGGCCATTGGAAACCTCCTGGCCGACGCCATGGAAAAGGTTGGAAAGGACGGGGTCATTACCGTTGAAGAAGCCAGAGGCATAGAAACTCAACTTGAGGTAGTGGAGGGGATGCAGTTTGACCGGGGTTATATTTCTCCCTACTTTGTTACCAATGCCCAAAAGATGGTGGTAGAGTTTGAGGAACCATATATACTCATACACGAGAAAAAGATATCCGCCATGAAGGACCTGATTCCCATCTTGGAGAAGATCTCAACCAGTGGAAAACCCCTGCTGATAATTGCCGAGGATATAGAGGGAGAAGCACTGGCTACACTGGTAGTGAATCGTCTGAGGGGCGTGCTCTCCTGCTGCGCAGTCAAGGCCCCGGGCTTTGGCGATAGGCGTAAGGCTATGCTAGAGGACCTAAGTATACTGACCAAGGGAAGGGCCATTACCGAGGAACTGGGCGAGAAACTTGAGGTGTTGAGCATTGGAGACCTGGGACAAGCAAAGAAGGTTATTGTGGACAAGGACAAGACCACTATCATAGGAGGTGCGGGTAAAAAGACCGATATACAATCAAGGATTGCCCAGATAAAGAGCCAAATAGAGGCATCTACCTCCGACTATGATAAGGAGAAGCTCCAGGAGAGGCTGGCCAAACTTGCCGGGGGAGTGGCGGTGATAAGGGTGGGTGCCGCTACGGAGGCAGAGATGAACGAGAAAAAGGCCCGCGTGGAGGACGCTCTACATGCCACTAGGGCCGCCGTTGAAGAGGGTGTTGTCCCCGGAGGTGGGGTCGCTTACGTTAGGGTCATTACTGCACTTGAGGAGGCCAGGAAGAAATTCAGGGGTGACGAAAAAATGGGCCTTGATATAGTAACCCGGGCCATCATGGCGCCTATGCGCCAGATTGCCGAAAACGCCGGTGAGAGTGGTGCAGTAGTAGTAGAGACGGCAAAAGGGATGAAGACTAACATGGGCTTTGATGCAAACACCCGCAAGTACGTAGATATGTTAGAAGAGGGCATCATAGACCCTACGAAGGTCACACGTGTTGCACTGCAGAATGCCGCCTCAATTGCGGGGCTCATGCTAACCACAGAAACAATGGTAACAGAACTCAAGGAAGAGGAAGAGGAGGAGGAGGGTGCTGTGACAGTTGAGGGCGCAGTGAAGTGAGCTAACGTAAGGGCTTAAATAATGAAGTATTTGTAGGATTTCGAAATAAGGGCTGCCGTGTAAGCAGCCCTTATTTTTTAAACATGCCGTGTACACCTGGGTAGGGATTAACCTCTTGCATTTTCTACCCACCAAAAATATAATTGTGAATGAAGAAAAAATTTTGCGTTAGTCACTTAACCTTTTAATGAGAATGACTTATGGCTTGGGAGGAGGATGATTATTACCGCATCCTTGAGGTAGACAGAAATGCCTCGCAGGAAGACATAAAGAAGGCCTATCGAAAGATGGCCCTAAAATACCATCCCGACAGAAACCCTGGGGACGAGAGCGCTGAGCAGAAGTTTAAGAAGGCGGCAGAGGCATACGAGATATTAGGTGACCTGGATAAGAGGAAGCGCTACGATACATACGGAAGTGAGGGTATAAAGGGCTTTGAAACCCACTTCACGTCGTTTGACGACATCTTTGAGCACTTTAGTGACATCTTTGGTGGCGGCACCATCTTTGAGGAGTTCTTTGGCACACGCACCCGCACGGCACCACGCCGAGGTGCGAGCCTCAGGGTGTCTATCGATATAGATCTGCGTGAGGTGGCCACAGGAGTAGAGAAGACCATAGGCCTCAACAGGCGTGAGCCCTGTGACACCTGTTCGGGCACGGGTATCAGACCGGGCACGTCTCCCAAAACCTGTTCCTACTGTGGCGGTAGGGGGGAGGTCCAGCAGACACAGGGTTTCTTTGTCCTTCGCACCACGTGCGGCAGATGCGGTGGACTGGGGAAGATAATCGAGCACCCGTGCCAGATGTGCCGTGGCAGCGGTCGGGTTGCAAAGAGGCACCACATTAATGTGCAGGTGCCGCCCGGGGTGGAGGATGGGGTAAGACTGCGTGTCACGGGTCAGGGAGAGGCCGGCGAAAACGGTGCGCCAAGTGGTGACCTGTATTGTGATATACATGTAAGACCCCACCCAATCTTTCAGAGGCGAGGTAGCGATATTATCTGCGAATTGCCAGTGAGCTTTGCCCAGGCCGCCCTTGGGAGTGAAGCCGATGTACCTACCCTGAGGGGAACCGCTACTACGGTAAAGATACCGAGGGGCACTCAGCATGGAGATGTTATCACCCTGAGGGGTGAGGGGCTTCCCAGCATGCACGGATGGGGTAAGGGCAACCTCTTGGTGCAGATAGCAGTGGATGTTCCTGTCAAGCTTACAAAGAAACAGGAAGAGCTTCTCCGGGAGTTTGCAAGTATGGAGAACAAGAACCTCAGTCCAAAGCGAAAGAGCTTTTTGCAGAAGGTGAAGGAGTATTTTGGGTGATGTTGGAAGAAGAAAAAGAAGAGAGGGCTGCTGAAGCAGAGGAAGGTGGGGCCGAAATGGCGCCACAGCCAGAAGAGGTCCTTAAAGAAGAGGCCAAGGCAGCTCCAGAGGAAAAGAAGGTAGAGCTCACGGGGGAAGAATTTACTGAGCTCAAGAAAAAGGCTGAGGAGAGGGATGAGTACCTGAACATGCTCCTCAGGGCCAAGGCAGACCTTCAGAATTATCAAAAGAGGACGAGGAAAGAAATTGATGCGCTAAACCGCTTGGCGGTTCAAGATTTGATGCTTGCACTTCTGCCGATTGTGGATAATCTTTCCAGGGCAGTGAAGTCTGTGGGAAAGGACGACTCCAAGGCATTGGAAGGGTTTCTTCACGGTGTAGAGCTTATCCTGGACCAGTTCCTCAAGGTTCTAGAAGGCTTTGGAGTTAAGCCCATACACGGACAAGAAGGCCAGGCATTTAAACCGGAATTGCATGAGGCCGTTATGGAGGTTGAAAACGATGAGTTTCCCCATCACACCGTCCTTGAGGAGGTAGAGCAGGGTTTCTTTTTGCACGACAGGGTTCTGAGGCCGGTGAAGGTAAAGGTCTCCAAAAAAACAGTTGCTGTGGCCAAGAAGGGTACAGCCGAAGGAGAGAAAAAAGGACCCGCAATAAAGGTCGATGAGGGCCGGGAGGGTCCCCCAAAAACGCCTTCCGAAGGTACCCAGGGGGTAGATACCGACCACGCTGTGGGTGAAGAAGAGCCCATTGTGTGATTGATAACGTAGCAGATGTACCTTCTGCATGACGTGCCTGCTTATGCTACGGTCCTTGTGTTACACTTTTTTATTGTGTTTCTATGTCAAAGATAGATTGTCGACACTGTGGCAAGGAGTTGGTATATAAGTCCACAAAGGACCTTCCCTTTTTCCCTTTCTGCTCTAAACGTTGTAAGCTCATAGACCTGGGCAAGTGGGTGGAGGAGGAGCACAGGATAGAGGAGCCTCTCACGCCAGATAGGGTGAAAGAGACAGATGAACCGGAAGGTGAGTGAAAAACTTATCGATATTCATTTTCTGACAAAATCTCCTTGAACTTTTTTAGGCTTTCTGGTAGATATTTTAGCCTTGAATGCAACCTGTTTGTTGTGTAAGGCAGAGGGGATAAGATGTCCGATAGAAAAGAGAACTGGCAAGATATGTCTTACGCCTTCTGGGCGGCTTTTGATCTAAAAAGGGTTCTACTGGGCTTTGTTGGTGTGTTAGCAAGTGTACTATGGGTGTGCGGCATCTTGTGGCCCTTCTCGGTATTGAAGTTTATAGATACGGGACCAGCCACCGTATTTGCAAATTTTCTAAAGCCTCCCATGGAGGGGGCGAGTAGTATTTTCTCTGCCTTTTCCCTAGCCATTGCATCAGGAAGCTGGAAGCAATATCTGCCCCTCGCTCTCATAATATTTGGCCTACTTGCCATTTGGTCAATTATAGGAGGCGCTATTACAAGAATAGCCTCGCTGGAGTATGCTAGGGGCGATAAAGTGGGGTTAACAGATTCAGTTAGATACTCTACAAAAAAGTTCTGGTCTTATTTCTGGGGGCCGATGGCCCCGCTTGTTGGCGTGCTTTTCTTTGTGCTTCTTAATGCACTTGGTGGTCTTATCGGGCAGATAAGGTTTTTGGAGGTGCTTGTGGCCTTGGCCTTCCCGATCGTTATTGTATTTAGCTTTTTAATATTGTTTGTAGGTATAGTTGGCGGTGTCGGTTCGGGGCTCATGTTCCCCACGATTAGTGCCGATGGCTCCGATGCCTTTGACGCAATGAGCAGGGCGTATTCCTACGTGCTGTCTAAGCCCCTTGGATTTATCATTTATTGTGCCTCCGCCGCCGCCTATGGTGCCGTTTGTCTGTTTATAGTTGCCACGGCTATCAGCCTGTTGGTAAGTACGAGTTTTATCACTGTAGGCATGGGCATGGGGGAAAAGCTCCAAAATGTGGTAACTGCCATTAATGGCCTTGCACACCCGACGGGTCTTG
>JBHICS010000034.1:0-7803 GCA_046759685.1 Candidatus Brocadiales bacterium
GGTCCCGTTGCCGTGGTGACAGTCCCAGTCCACTATCAGCACCCGGTCGAGTTTATATTTGGATAGCAGGTATTGGGCGGCAACTGCCACATTGTTAAATACACAGAATCCCATGCCCCTTGCCGGCCTGGCGTGGTGCCCCGGGGGCCTGACCATGCAGAAGGCGTTTCTAGCAGTTTTTTCCATAACAGAGTCCGTTGCCGTAAGAAGCGCCCCAGCGGCATAGAGTGCGGCCAGGTAGGAGTCACGTGAAAGCGTCGTATCCGGGTCTAGCTGGCCTCCACCACCCTCGGCAACCTCCTTGGCCCTGTTGATATAATTCCTGTCGTGCACAAGGGCAATCTCTTCTATAGTTGCCGCCCGGGGTCTCACCAGGGTAAGTTTGTCCCAAAGGCCGGTGGATCTTAGGTAATCAATTGTGCACTCAAGCCTCTTGTAATTTTCAGGGTGATAGGGGCCGGTGTCGTGCTTAAGGAAGATGTCGTCATAAAGGAGAAGTGTCATGGCAATGGGGTTTTTCTGAGAAATGTCATACATAAATCATAGTTAGTGACCCATGAAAAACCTTGAACAATCGTCATTCTAGGTAGGTGCATCCGCCTGAGGCGGACAACGTGCCCCTGCATTTGCAGAGGTCTTCTAATAGTCTAACAGCGGTCTTGGGGGCCAATTAGAGTTGATTTCTTCTAAGGTGTCAAATAGAATCTCTCCCATGGCCAAGGGGCATTTACCTTCCATCTTAATAGTTTTTATAATCCTTTTTTTGGCAGGGACTACCACTTCCAGAGTGGACTCCCCGAATAGGGCCGCAGTCTCCCCGTGCTGTAACGGTAAGTGTTGTTGCACTCCTGGGCAGTGTAAGTGCTGTGAAGATGTGCCTGAGGAGGACAAGCCAGACGCCTTTAACCTGGACAAGGTTCAAGATAGCGGCACGGTCTCGTTTTGGAGGAGCCTTGCCTGCGCAGGGCATACCGCGGTATTATTCCACTCCGGACAAGACTCTTATATACTTGGTTTTGGTCCCTTTGTCTTGTTTGACGATACTTCCTTGAGACAAAAAGGATTAAACATCCCCATAATTAAGGGAGTCCCTATTCCTCCCCCGGACAAGGTTCCCAAACTACTTTCTTAGCCTACTCAAGAATTTTCGTAATCTTCGCTACAGGAGAAGCGCGCCCACATTGCGCCCAATGGTTGCACCACGCACTTTTTCTAAGGCAATTGATCTTAGGAGACTTCTGCGAAAGTCGCTTTAATAGCCTGCGTCATTCTGATCCGCCTAAGGCGGAGAAGAATCTCGTGTATTAGAGATTCTTCGGTCGTTTCACTCCCTCAGAATGACATTGTGACGTGTCTTTCAGAAGTCTCATTGGTTAAGAGAGGAACAATCAGATGAGACTCTTTGCACCCATATTGTCTTTACTACTCTGCCTCATGGCGGTTGATGATGTTTATGCATCTCATGCGGCGGTTAGTGGGCTAGGTTTGGGCCGTTCGGGTCCGATTATAACAACCCCGGCTGTGCCCTTGCCCGTTGGAAGCTTTTTTGCTGACATTCGGTGGGACCGTACGGAGTTCAGCCGGTTCACTGACTCACAGCTGACCGGCTTCGCACAGAAGGAAAGGGAAGTAGATAGTACAGATTCACTTCTTGCATTATCCATAGGATTGGCCTACGGCGCTACAAAAGACCTTACGGTGGGATTCCGCATGCCGTATGTCTGGCAACATGACATTCGCGAAGGCGAGCATGAGGATGGTGAGGGTGCACTTAAGCGCGAAGGGGACTCTGCTGATTTTGGCGACCTGACGCTTTACGGTATGTATCGGTTCATCGAAAACAAGAATAGAGATTTCCATTTTGCGGGCCTTTTTGGTCTAAAATTTCCTACGGGACGTACCACTGAGAGGACAAACCTTGGTGGACGATTCGAGCAAGAACACCAGCCAGGCTCGGGCTCGTGGGACCCCATGGCTGGCCTTGCCTTCACCAAGCATTGGGGGCGTCTATCGCTGGACACAAACGTCCTATACACCTTTGCCACCAATGGTTCTCAGCGTACCAACCTTGGAGATCGCTTTGATTACAACCTTGCCCTTTCTTACAGGCTGACCAAGGAAAGGCACGTGCACGACCATGAACACGATCTTGACCATAACGCCCATTTGCATATTGACTGGGACCTTGTTATGGAGCTTAATGGTCTGTGGAACCAAAAACTAGAGATTAGGGACAGGGATGACGATGACAGTGGCGAGACACTGCTTTTCCTTTCCCCTGGGGTAAGGATGCTAGTCAACAACCGTCTCTCTTTTACAGCGGCGTTTTTATTTCCGATACAGGAAGACACAAACGGCCTAGAGCACGAAACCGACTATCGGGTTATTTGGGGGGTTGGTGTTGGATTTTGACCGAGTATATTGCGTTTATCATTGCGACCTAAATTTAACAATATGATTTTTTGTTTGGAAGCATCCTGGCCAAAGGCTAAAATTAGAAAATTTTGTAAAAGCAGTAAAATAACATGTAGAGTTTTAGACGTGGGCTTGACAAAGCTTCCACTGTATCTCACTTTTCATAGGTCTCAATAAGTGAAAAAGACTGGCATCTCCGACCAAGAACTGCTGGAACTCATTCGGAAAAGTATAGACCCGGATAGCATTGCGTCCAGGGACTCTAGGGTCAACAGAAAAAGATTAGAAGAACTCTTTGGCCGGCTTAGGGCCGCCGTTGAGGGAAAGCAACCTGTTTCAGGGGGGCTTAGTAAACGTCTCCTCGTATATACAGACGGCGCATCCAGAGGCAACCCTGGCAAGGCAGGCATAGGAGTAGTCATCTGCGACAGAAAGCAAAATGTCTTGGAGGAGATTAGTGAATACATCGGAGAGACCACGAATAACGTAGCGGAATATAAGGCCCTAATCCGTGGTTTGGAAAAGGCGCTGAAGTATGGCCCGAAGGAGCTGGAAGTTTTTTCCGATAGTGAATTGTTGGTCAAACAGATAAATGGTCAATATAAAGTGAGGGCGCCGTCAATACTGCCCCTTTACAAAGAAGCCAAAAGGCTTATTGGCACCCTACCAAAGTGGAAGATACAATATATCCCAAGGGAGAAAAACACATTGGCCGACGCACTGGCGAATATGGCCTTAGATGCCCAAAGTGGCTGAAAACGCTGCCTCTAAAGCCGGCTCTACATCTAGCCGTTTAAGTCCTTTTCCAGGTCAATATCCGTCATCATCCTTCCCGAACCGCCCCCCTTACTTAATGTCAATATCTTACGCAACCCATGTATACCGCACTGACTGCTCATAACAGCCCCAAACTTGCATAGAGGTTACTGCCTTATATTTTTTTATATTGACAAACACGGGAGTTCCTAATAATTTAGAAGTTACGAACGGCTCTTTTGGCGTTCCATTAGTTATCGTACGCTAGGCAACTTAGGAGGAGAACTAATGGACCCTGTAGCAAGAAATTTTGTCGCTGCTAGCGTCATATATTTCTTCATTGCGGTATGTTTAGGAGTTATAATGGTGTTTTTTGGACTTGAGGGCCATACGCAACTCAGGTTTGCACACGGACACCTAAACCTTCTCGGATGGGTGTCAATGATGATATATGGTGTTGGATATCACATCCTGCCCAGATTCAGTGGGAACCCTGTAGCTCATCCTCAGTTCATGGTGTACCATTTCTGGCTCGCCAACATAAGTTTGTTGGGCCTTGTTAGCCTATGGGGATACTCACAGCTTCTGGCCGGCATCTTTGCACTTTTACAGGTAGTTGCCGTCGGGCTCTTTGTGTTAAACATCCTCGCTAGCATAAAGCCGGCCCCGCAAACAGATTGACAGGTACTAGAAGGAGTGATTACCATATGGGTGAAACCAAAATCACGAAGAAGTCAAGTCTGGGAGAAGTGATAGAGAAGTATCCAGAAACAGAGGAAGTATTTAAGAAATATTTCGGTTCCGGCTGCTTTACCTGCCCTGGCTCGAAGATGGAAGATATTGCATTCGGGGCTATGATGCACAATATGGACCCCGAAATAATCGTGAAAGAGCTTAACGATGCCATCGAAAAAGCAGCAAAAAAGTAGCAACTTCGCAGAATCCCGTTAAGTATCAATTAAGTTAATTCCCAATAAATTGCACTATTTAGGAAGGAGATTGTCTCGATGGTGGACACTGAAAAGGTAAAGAAGGTCCTCGAAGAAATACGACCTGCATTGCAGGCTGATGGTGGTGACATAGATTTTGTCGGTATAGACAACAACATTGTAAAGGTAAAGCTCATGGGCGCCTGTGGAACTTGTCCTAGCTCCCTAGTAACTCTAAAGATGGGTGTAGAGGCCAGGCTGAAAGAGGAGATACCTGAGGTAGAGTGCGTGGAAGCAGTCTAGAGGCTTTGCATTAAATAACAGGCGAAAGGAGCAACAGGCTCATGAGTTTAGTTTTAGGTCCTATCCATCACTGGATGCATAAAAAGATCAAGATCTCTGAGGCCAGGGAGAAGGCCATTGTTCAGGGTCTAAAAGATAAGTTTGGCCAGGACGCTGATACCATACTCGCAGAGGTATACAAAAAGTACCCAGAGTCGCAAAATGACAGCAAATCCCTGGAGGAGATCTTAGAAGACAAGCCCATCCATGCCGGAATACAAGGTCTAATAGACGACGTTGAGACCAGAGAGGCAGCCATTATAGCCGCTTTCTGTGACAAACACGGTGACCAAGCGAAAGAGGTAGCGTCTCAGGCAGCGTATCAGCACGGTCTCAGTTGCGGCCAGCAGGCCGTACAGGAAAAGGGGCTGGGCGCAGGAGACCAGACACCGGGAAAGGCATTCGAGCTTTTGCTTGACAATTACTGTGACGGGATGCCGTGCGACAGAGGGGCTCAGGTCATGGATGAGACAGAGAAGCGTATAGTTTGGGACCACACCATCTGTATTCACGGTAAGTATTGGGAGGCTGCTAATGCGCCGCCCAAGGCCATGTGCGACGTCCTAATCTCTTGGATATCAGGCTTCGGAAAGGGCATAAATTCTGCTATCTCCCATGACAGGAGAAAGTGCATTGCCCACGGTGACCAAACCTGCGAAAGCAGTTTTGAAGTAGGCTAAGGGCCTCAGATTGGCCCTTAGTCTTTCCTTCCCGAAATGAAGCCTCTCTTACCTATCAAACCCGCCGCTTAAAAATGGAAGAAGAACTTTTTAAAAGATATTCGCGCCAGATTCTCTTCCAGCCAATAGGCGTAGAGGGCCAGAAAAGACTCTCCAGGGGCTACGCATTAGTAATCGGATGTGGTGCCACAGGCAGCGCATCGGCCAGTATGTTGGCCAGGGCCGGTGTCGGCCGACTTAGAATTGTCGACAGGGATTTCCTTGAGGAAACCAACCTGCAGAGACAGTCTCTCTTCGACGAAGAAGATTTAAAAACGGGCCTCCCAAAGGCAACGCTGGCAGAAAAGAATCTAAGTCGGACAAACTCCTCCATTAAGGTAGAGGGGATAGTAGCAGACGTAAATCCCTCCAACATAGAAGACCTGGCCGTGGACGCCGACGTTATCCTTGACGGTACGGACAATTTTGAGACCAGATTCCTTATAAACGACTACGCCCTTAAGACACGGACACCCTGGGTCTATGCCGCATGTATCGGCAGCCAGGGGATGCTCACAAGCATCATTCCAGAAGATACCCCTTGCCTAAGATGCCTCCTGGAGACCAGCCCACCTGTCGGCGCTCTCCCCACCTGTGAAACTGCTGGAATCCTAGGCCCAACTGCACAACTCATAGGTTCCATCCAGGCCACCGAGGCCATCAAAATACTCACGGGCCAGAGTGAGTTCCTGGTAAAGGACCTTATCAGGGTAGACACATGGAAATGGACGCTTCAGAGGCTAGACCTATCAGACGCAAGGCTAGAGGGTTGTCCCGCTTGTAGACTGGGCAGATATGACTTCCTGGATGCAAGGGCAGGTACCATGACCACTACCCTATGCGGCAGTAATGCCGTCCAAATAGTTCCCGCAAATGGCTCAAAGATTAAGCTGGAAGAACTGGCATCCCGATTAAGCGGATTAAGTATGTTGAGCGAAGTAGGCAATGTAACTCATAACCCCTTCCTCCTAAGATTCAAATTACGAAACAAGGACATAGAGATGGCCGTATTTCCCGACGGCAGGGCAATCATACAGGGCACAAAAGAATTGTCGCTGGCAAAAGACCTTTATTCTAAATATATTGGCATGTAAAAGGATGAGGCCTCTGCGAAAGCCGTTTTAATAGCCTGTGTCATTCTGGTCCGCCTAAGGCGGAGAAGAATCTCGCGTTTCTGGTGAGATTTTTCGTTGTCACGCCGTAGGCGGATCTGCCTCTGGCACGACCTTCGGCGCCTCAGGATGATATCCGGACATTTTGCAGAAGTTTCAGGACAGTTTCTTAGCAATAAGGACGCAGTCAGCATGATATACCTTGACAACGCCGCCACAAGTCTTCCAAAACCACCGCAGGTATACCAGGGGATGGATGATTTCTTTCGGCATAGGGCTGCAAACCCCGGCAGGGCAGGCTACAGGCTTTCAATGGAGGCGGAACGTGAAGTGGAAGGGGCCCGAAAGACCCTGGCGGACTTATTCGGTGTAAGGGAATCGGAGAGAATCGTCTTCACACTTAACGCAACCGACGCCATCAATATGGCCATAAAAGGGCTGCTCTGGGAAGGTGACCATGTCATCACAAGCAACCTGGAACACAATTCCGTCACTAGGCCCCTTTCCGGCCTTGAGAAGAGAGGCGCAATATCAGTAACCAGGGTTGACTCCTCCAGAGAAGGCATTTTGGACCTAGAAGCCATTAGACAGGCCATTTGCCCGCAAACACGGCTTATTGTCATAACCCATGCTTCCAACGTCCTTGGCACGATACAACCGATAAGGGAGATAGGCAGACTGGCTCGAGAGAACGGAATCATATTCATGATTGACGCCGCCCAATCCGCAGGCGTCTGGCCCATCAAAGTGGAGGAGGATTTTGTGGACCTGCTGGCCTTCACAGGGCATAAAGGGCTTTTTGGCCCACCCGGCACGGGCGGCCTCTGTGTGGGAAAGAGGGCTGAAATCTCACCCTGGAGGGAGGGCGGAACGGGCGTAGATTCGGAATCCCCCATACACCCTCGGGCACTGCCCTTCGGCCTGGAAGCAGGGACACCAAACTTCCTGGGTATAGTGGGTTTAAGGGCAGGTGTAGAGTTTATCGCGAAAACGGGTGTAGATAATATAAAAAGTCACGGACAGCAGCTCCTTACGAAAATCCTTAGTGACCTTGAGGGCGACGACAGGTTTATCTTCTACGGACCCAAGGGGGTGATTAGAGACAGATTGCCCATCGTCTCTCTAAACATAAAGGGGCTTGAACCACCCCTGGCCGGTAGCATATTGGACGAATCCTACGGCATTGCCGTGCGCTCAGGTCTCCACTGCGCGCCCTCCACACACAAAAGTATCGGCTCGTTCCCAGAGGGAACCATACGGATAAGTCCAGGATATTTCAACACAGAGAACGATATAGCGGAATTAACCTCTGCCCTCTTGAAGATGGCAAGCTCCGTAAAGGCAGTCTCTAAGTAGGGGCATCCGCCTGAGGCGGATGGCTGTCCGAAGACTTAACCAAGCAAGCATTTTGAGAGTTGCGGACAGGGATGAACCCTGTCCCTACATTTTTTTTGCCTATTAAGGAAATTGGTACTTCGGCAATAGTCATTATTAACATTAAAAAATGAAATAGATAACCCTGGATGGTAA
>JBHICS010000035.1:0-7743 GCA_046759685.1 Candidatus Brocadiales bacterium
CATTAGGACATCGTTGTAAGCGAACGTCCTTTTGTCCAGAATATCTCCATAAAAGGCAGTACTTCCCTTACAAAATCCTTCCATTTACTTTTCTTTTGAAGAGATTATGGAACATAGTGAGATTAGGAGCAATAAGACATCATGGACCTAACCTCAATGCAGGCAAAAACATCCTATAATGCTAAACGAGCAGAGTCAATGATAATCTCCATAGGGGCAGGGGGGGGTTACCGACAAAATTTCTTCTCTGTGGGAGGTCTTCCATTACGTTGAGGTGGCACTACAAAATGACCCTAAAAGAACTATTTACCAAATAACTTCCTTAGGCAGGTCAAAACTTCATTATCTCTTCGGTCTTCTTGTGGATAGTCTGGTTAATCTCCTTCTCATTATCGTGGGTAAGGTCTTGTATCCTTTCCCTAGTCCTATGGGCATCATCCTCAGTTAGTATAGAGTCCTTCTCCTCCTTATCTATGCGCTTATTGGCCTCCCTGCGAATATTTCTTATAGAGACCTTAGTGGCTTCAGAGAGTTCTTTAGCCTGGGACGCCAGCTTCTTCCTCCGCTCCTCACTGAGTGGGGGAAGGTTAATGCGGATGCATTTCCCATCACTCTGCGGATTAAGGCCCAAATCAGACTGTAGTATGGCCTTTTCTATCTCTTTTAATATGGAAGGGTCATATGGCTTTATTACGATGGCTTGAGGCTCGGGCACGGCTATAGTGGCAAGCTGCCTTAGTGACGTGCTTGTGTCGTAGTAGCTAATCTTTACGTTCTCAACGAGACCAGGATTTGCACGGCCGGTGCGTAAGCCTTTAAGTTCCTCTTCTAGCACACCCAGCGCCTTCTCCATTTTCTTTTTGGTCTCTTGAATAATCTCTTCACTGCTCATCTTTTGTCACCGTCAGCCCCAATAAATGTACCTATGGTTTCGCCTTCAATAACCTTTCTGATATTATGCTGTGTCTTTAGTTTGAAGATGATTATAGGCAAGTGATTGTCCCTGCAGAGTGTAACCGCTGCTGGGTCAAATAGTGTCTTGAAACTGCCGTCGAGCACTTGTTTATAGGTCAGTCTATCGAAGAACTTGGCGCTGGAATCTATGAATGGATCAGCCGAATACACACCGTCAACCTTTGTTGCCTTTAGCAAGACATCAGCCTCAAGCTCTAGTGCCTTTATAGCGGCTGCGCTGTCTGTTGTGAGGAAGGGGTTTCCTGTACCACCTGCTAGTATAACGACCTTTCCTTCGTCCAGGTATCTCCTACAGTTTCGCCTATTATAGGGCTCAACTAGCTCATATATCTCCAGCACACTCTGTGTGGCCGTTTTAACCCCCATCCCCTCCAAGGCGTCCTGGAGCACTAAGGCATTTATGACGGTGGCGACCATGCCTGCATAGTCTGCTTGGGCACGGCTTGTCCCCAACTTTGAAAGCTCTGCCCCCCTGACAATATTCCCCCCGCCCACCACAAGGGCCAACCTTGCTGAGGTAGCGGCGGCAGCCTTCACCTCCCCGGCAATGAACTTTACGCTGTCAGTATCAATACCATTACCAAACTCTTCTCCACTTATCTTTACTACCGCCCTATTGTATTTGACCTTTGGCATAAGAAGGCCGATCGACCAGTATTAGTTACTTCTTATCGTCCAACCTCAAACCTCGTAAATCGATTTACCCGTAAATTCTCTCCCAACTTGGCAATGCTTGCGGTGACGATGTCCCTGACGGTCTGGTCCTCATCCTTTATAAATGGCTGTTCTAGAAGGCACTTTTCTTTATAAAATGCCTCGAGTTTTCCCTGAATTATCTTTTCCACTATCTGCGGGGGTTTATCAGAGGCTGCACGCTGAAACTCCGCCTTCTTCTCTTCCACGACTCCTGCAGGAACGTCCTCCTTGGAGACAGCCAGGGGATTGGTAGCTGCAACCTGCATACAGAGGTCCTTCAAAAGTTGCTCAACCACCTCATTTTTTGCTACGAAATCCGTCTCACAGTTGACCTCCACCAGAACACCTATCTTGCCGTTAAAATGTATGTAAGACCCAACGCGACCCTCGTTAGTGGTACGGGCACCCTTTTTTTCGGCAACACGATAACCCTTTTTCCTGAGCATCTCCGCTGCCTTATCAAAATCACCACCTGTTTTTTCCAGCGCATTTTTACAGTCTAATATACCTGCACCGGTCCTCTCTCGCAGCGTCTTTATACTTTCAGAGTCTACAGGCACTAGTCGTTTTCCTTCTGTTGTATCAAGTGTTTCGCGGATTCTACGGTTGGCCAACTTCTTGATGACTGACGACAGCCGCACTGGGCCTGCCGTCAAGAATGGCGTCGGTCATTTTGGAGAGAAATACCTCGATCGACCTCATAGCATCATCGTTCCCAGGAACACATATGTCTACCAGGTTCGGGTCGCAGTCTGTATCTGTAAGGCAGATTGCGGGAATACCTAGCTTGTTGGCCTCCTTTACAGCCGTTATCTCTCTATTCGGGTCAACCACTATAATGGCTCCCGGGAGTTCCATCATATTTCTTATACCTTCCAGGTTCTTCCTAAGTTTTCTAGCCTCTCTGTTCAAGGAAGATATCATCTTTTTGCTATATTCATTAATACCCTCGCTGGAGAGCAGCTCTTCCAACTCCTTCAGGTGCTTGAGTCTGAGACGAATGGTATCGAAGTTGGTTAGTGTGCCGCCCAGCCACCTTTCGTTCACATAGTGCATGCCTGCCCGTCGGGCCTCACGGGCAACGGTATTGCGTGCCTGCCATTTGGTACCCACAAATAGGACTTCCTTGCCCGTTGCAGACAGCTTTGTCAGAAACTTATGGGCCGTTATGAGACCTCTCAGTGTCTGCCTTAAGTCGATAATATGTATAAGGTTGTGCCTGCCGAAAATATATGGCTTCATTTGGGGATTCCACCTTGAGGTCCTATGGCCAAAGTGGAATCCTGCCCTTATCAATTCCTCAAGCGAAACTACTGGCAAAGCTTCCTCCTAAAACGTATGCGATGGTTGAAAGTGTTTTAATTTAGCACAAATATCAAAAATGTCAAGACAAAGCGCCTACCTTATCTGTGCTGACGGCAGGAACGTCTTCAGGGATGGACTCGATGGGTATGGGCAGTTTTGGATTAGGCGGAAGGGGATCTATGTACTTCCTCCGATATGCCTTGCTCTGCATCCTGCAGCTTGGGAAGCGGCGGTTGAAATCGGGATGCGTTACCATCTTCTTCCATATTGCCTGTATAGGCATGTCTCTCACGTTACCAAAGTTTATTGGATTAAAGTCGCAGGGGTTTATATCACCATATGCCGTCATATAAAACTGAGAGTGGGCTCCATAACAGCCCACACCCAGAGGGGAGTTTATAAGCGCCATGGCGTTTACTCCCATTGATGTGTTCTCGTAATACCTCTTCGCCAGGGCAATGACCGCCTTCCTCTCGGCTTGGCCAAGAATCTTGGAGGTGTCTTTGAGGTATCTTCCGGATGGAATACAGTCAAAAATAGTTACCTCGGAAAAGCCCTCGTTATTTGCTATCTGGAGCAATCTCTCCAGATGGCCCTCCTTCAGGTTTTCATGGGTAGCATAGGTTGAAATGCCGGTAAGTATCCCCGCCTCCCTGGCAAGTCTCGCGCCATCAAAGGCCTTTTCGTAGCAACCCACTACCTTACGGAAGTCATCGTGCAATACCGACTCACTGTGGTCTATTGATATATTCAATGAAAACAGCCCGGCCTCCTTCAGCCTCTTGACGTTTTCATTTGTGAGTAGAAGCCCGTTGGTAAAAATCATAACCACTGCTTTAGACTTATCTACATGCTCAATCAGTTCATATAATTCTTCCCTCAACATGGGCTCCCCGCCCACATAGATGATAAGGCTTGCGCCCAGGTCTAGGGCACCGTCCACAACCTTCTTTATCTCCTCTACACTGAGCTCCTCTCTGGTAGCATCCTTAAAGGGGTCTGCGCTGCAGTGTATGCACTGGCACTGGCACTTGTGGGTGATGGCCAGGTTTGCGGTCACAGGAAAGGCCATCTTCTCCAGCATCATCCTCACCCTTCTAGACAAAAAGCGCATCCCTGCGGGTGATGGATGTGGAGGGTTGTACAGATTATAGACGTTCCCGCCGTCTACCTTGGCAACAACCTTTAGAGTGTTTAGCTTATGGAAGAACTGCTGTACGAATGGTTGCAGCATATCACCAAGGTAACCGCCAGCCCTTCCGTATACCTTACCGTTGATTACTTCGGCCTCTACATGGAAAAAATCGTACATGTCCATTCAACTAGGCTCCCTGCATAACTTTCTGGCTTTCTTCTATTTTCTCAAGCACTTCAGTAGCCACCCTCAAGGCCTTAAGGCCCTCTTCACCAGAAACCGTTGGCCTCCTGCCCTTTAATACACAATCAACAAAACTCTCCAGTTCCATCCTCAGGGGCTCTGGTTCATCACCCATCTTTATGTGTTTAACCTCCAGGAGGTCTCCAAAGTTATAACCTTTTAAGTCGATAAGACTCTTCGCATTCAGCCCCTGCAGGTTCAGCGAATCAATCGTTAGCTCCGGAGACTTCTTGTAGATTATAGCCTCCTGTTTCTCGTAATCCAGCGAAATATATACATTCTCTGAAAACAGGCGGATCTTTCTCATGGGCCTGAAGGAGACACGACTCGCTGTAACATTTGCCACACAGCCGTTCTCAAAGGTCATCCGGGCATTGGCCACGTCTTCTTTAGAAGAGATTATGCGTGTACCAACAGCCTCTACCCTCTTTACGGGGGATTTCGCCAGATGAAGTATTATATCAATGTCATGCACCATGAGGTCAAGCACTACGCCAGTATCCTTGGTGCGGAAGTTGAAGTTAGAAAGCCTGTGGCACTCTATAAATCTTGGTACCATGGGATACTCTTCCACAGCCCTGAAAACTGGGTTGAAGCGCTCTACATACCCTACCTGTAAAATAGTATCTTTCTTCAGGCTTAGCTCCACCAATGCCTCTGCACCCCCAATGTCTCCAGCCATGGGTTTTTCTAACATCACCGGTATACCCCTGTTCAGGAAGTAAGAGGCTGTATCGTAGTGGGCGCTGGTAGGTACTACCACACTAACAGCCGACACCTTGTCAGCCAACTCTTCTGCACTAGAATAGAAACGTGTACCCAGATTCCTTGCAACAGACTTTCCCTGCTCTGTGTCAATATCCGCTACTCCAACAAGCTCTACATTGGGTAGTTGAGAATAGACCCGAGCATGCTCCTTACCCAGGTGACCGACGCCCATAACCGCTACCTTGAGTCTCGTCTCAGCCATCACTTATTTCTTTAGGAATTCCTCAGTACCTCTCTGTATCTGCCGAACTTGCCCTTCATGGTATTTCGCATAAAGCTTACCAGCACCTTTACTTCCGAAGTAAGCCCGTCCTGTCTCTCCAGCTCCTCAAGAATCTTGCTTTGGTCCAAGACCTCTGGCTGGCGAAAGATCTTTTGAAAGGCCTCCCTGATCGACTCTATCTGCTCACTCGAGAAACCCGACCTCTCAAGGCCAACCACGTTGACCTGGCGCACACGCGACGGGTTTCCCTCCACCAGCATAAAAGGAGGCACATCCTGCACAATCCTCGTAAGGCCTCCCACATAGGCATATTGGCCTATCGTGGCGAACGGTTGCACCCCCACCAGGCCCATAAGCTTTGCATAGCTCTCTATCTTTACGTGCCCACCTAAAAGGACGTTGTTTGCCAGAAGCACGCCATTTTCGATCTCACAGTCGTGGGCAACATGCGAGCAGGCCATGAACAGGTTGTCACTGCCCACCTTGGTTAAACCGCCCCCTACCGCCGTACCTGTATTAATAGTTACACACTCTCTTACAACGTTGCGGTCGCCCATTTCCAGCCTTGTGTTCTCGCCCTTGTGCTTTAGGTCCTGAGGTTCTTCACCCAGGGACGCCCCCGGATACACTTTGTTCTCTTCACCGATAGAAGTATGACCGGTTATAGTAACATTGTTTTTTATGATAGTACCAGCACCAATCTTTGCATACGCATCGATAAGGGAGAATGCTCCGATCTCAACATCTTCGCCCAACTCTGCGTTGGGATTTACTTGGGCCGTTGGGTGTATATTCATACATTTACATCTACTACTCTAGAGAAAGAACCTTCAGCATGAGCAAGTTCTAATATTTTTTTAGCCAGGCAAACATTGAGGTGATGTCCAGAACGTGTGCCAACAACCCGTGCCCTAAACTCCATCCCCGTCAGATAAAGGTCTCCAAGCATATCAAGCAGCTTATGCCTGACACACTCGTCTACAAAGCGAAGTGTGGCTTGATTCCTGTTAATTGGCGTAGAAGCCGTACCGTCTTCATTTACTAAAAAGCAGTTTTCCTCTGTTACTCCCTTGCCAAACCCAAGCTTGATGAATTCTTCTACACTGCTTGAGAGACAAAAGGTCCTGGCAGAAGCAATCTGTTCAGAAAAAGTATCCTCTGTCACAAATAAGGTGTACGACTGCCTAAGCGCCGACCGGCCTCCAAAATCTAGATGATAAGAAAGCTCCAGTCCTTTATCATAAGGTAGGGCAACGATACTTGCCCCGTTGTCTTCCAGGGTAATGGCACGCCAAAGGGTAAAAATGTGCCTTGGGGTATCCTGCTCAACTATGCCAGCCTCCCTGATTAGCCGTACAAAGGCAAGAGAACTGCCATCCCCGGCAGGCATCTCCTTAGCCGTTATCTCCACCAAGAGATTGTCAATACCTAGACCAGACACTGACGCCATAAAATGCTCTGTGGCCTCTATCTCAGCACCGTCTTTAACCAACAAGATACGCTTCTTGTAGTCCCTAACGTAATCTACACCGGCAGGTATAAGGGGGGAGCCAGGAAGATCCACCCTCTGGAACTGTATGCCCGTATTAGGCGGCTGAGGCCTTAACCTTATGGAGACCTCTCGACCATGAAAGAGGCCGCGGCCATGGTACTCTGTTTCACACCCTATAGTTCTCTGCCCTCGGCGCAACTCTACCACCCGCCGTATTTCTCGTTCAAATAATTTGTTACCATGTCAGTAATGTCTATGACATCAGAATAGAAGAGGACAGTACCCATTCCTATCTTAAGCCTCAATTCTAGAAGGTCTGCGCTTTTTGCCTCGATAACCTCTTTCTTTAGTATGAGATCGAACTCTTCTTCTCTACCTATTTCCTCTATTGTGGCACTTATATCCCTATAGAGTTCCTCATAGAACTCCTTTTCCTTAGCGCCGAGGTTCTTACTGGCAACTTCTTCCTCTAGCTGAAGGTAGAGCACCTTCTTTTCCAACTCAGTTTCCAATTCCTTTCTAGCCTCACTGCCCCTTTCCAGGAGCTGGATCTCCTCCCTCAAGCTTATAAGGCTGTCCTGCTTCTCCCTGAGAATGTCCTCCTCCTGAACCCTCAAGTCCTTAAAGCTTTCTTCTAGGTCTGCCCTCTTATCGTAGTTCTCAAAGACTTGGTTAAGGTTCACCACGCCTATTTTGAGGTCTTGTGCAGAAGCAACCGCAGGGAAAGCAATAGACACGACAAAAAGCAGAAACATAAACTTGCCTAACTTCATTGGCCCTTTTCCTTTCCGTAATTTTCCTATTTCTAAAATGCTCCGCCGCCGACGTTAATACTAATGGTCTTGGTATCGTCATCTGACTCCTTCATGACAGGTATACCAATGTCTACCCCCACATTCATGCGCC
>JBHICS010000036.1:0-7717 GCA_046759685.1 Candidatus Brocadiales bacterium
ACTATTACCTCAAAAACGTTGTAACCGAGTATATGACAAAGAATATATATACAAGAGAGGCTATTGCAAGGAAAATAGAAGAGATAATCCCTGGCCTCGCTCCCTCGGGGAGGAAGCGGCGGTTTATTACCAATGTAAGCGGGCAATACACGGCCATGGCCAGGCCGCCAAAACAGGCGTTAGAAATTAGTAGCACCAACGGCGGTATCTGAAATACCGCCAGCCCGCAGCCCACCATTATCCACGCCCCTGCAAAGAACATATACCAGAATGATAAGGACCTCTTCTGCGCACGCGGGAAGTTCACATAGATTAAATCGGAAATGGTCCTGGCCATACCATCAATTATGGCCAACTGCGTGCTGAACAGGGCGGCGAAGGAGACAATCAGGAATAAATAATGCCCCGGCCTGCCGGCGATAGTCTCCAATATCCTTGACTGGGTGACTGCCACCTCAAAGCCCTTCGGCACCAGGCCTGCAGGATACAACGTGGCCGCAGCGGCAACAAAAAACAGCATAATGGTAAATGAGGTGACGAACCAGAAGGTGACCGCCTGCTCCAGCCTAAAGTCCAGGAACCACGTTCGCCACCGCTCAAGATTCTCCCTGGTGGGCTCAAATATAAATCCGGTCGACGGCACCGCCTCTACCTGGCCCCTTATGGGATTTATTATCCTGCCCACCCTGGCACCCATTGCCATGTTCTTATCCCGCAGGTAATAGTTGAGAAAGATATTACCCGTCCCACCCACGCCGGCAAAGACGAGTGCGGCGAAGAAATGGAACCTGTTAATACCCGGGTCAATAAACCCAAGATTCATGACGCCTCGTCCAACCCCCTTCCACGTGTCCGCATCACTACACACCATAACACTTGCCAGAAGGCCCATGACAATAATAACGCATAAGACCAACATGATTGCCTCTACCACACTGTAGATATATTTGGCAAGAAATAGGGTGGCGGCAATGCCCGCGAATGTGAACCAGGTCCATACATAAATCTCACCGGGTCCTCCTGTGCCGACCATAAGGGCCTTTAGCGCACCACCAGAGGCAACGGCCCAGGCCGGTGCCAGATGCTGTGCAGTGCTTATAAAGAGAAAGAAATAGACAAAGGCCCCAGAAAGACGGGCAAAACCCGTATACACACTCTCCCCCGTGGCAAGGACGTAACGCCCCAGTTCCTGATTCACCCAGTACTGGAGAAACACCCCAAGCAAAGGGGCCCAGGCCATGGTAGGACCGTACTCGGCCACTATAGTGGGCCACATTATAAGCTCCCCGCTCCCGATAGAGAGTCCGACAAGGACAGCGCCCGGGCCTATAACACTGGCAACGCCTATACCCTTGGCCGGCAGGTCTGCAGGCGATAATGGAGCAAGTTTCTGTACGGTTTTCATTTTAAAACCTATAATTTCTTTTCCCCTCCCTTGATGGGAGGGGAAGGAATGTATGCGATTTGGCTCTCAGGTTGACATTTGCTTAATGTATGTTATCGAATCGAACCATTAAGTCATACATATAAAAAACACATTTTAGCCGATGCCAATGACATCCATTAAGTGAAATTTCCAAGATGCCTGTAGAAATTATAATATAGGGCCTTTAATATGCGATTCTTACCAAAGGACTAATTTGAAAAATAAGGCTTGAACCTTATAAGGTATTATCATAATGAAACTTGCGCTTGTAATCATAACGATACTGGCACTATGTTCGTGCGCTACTTACTATCCGCCGCCTGAGGCGTTTCCACCGGATTACACCGGGCCTGCATTCATAGAAGGCAGCCCCTGGTCAACGGAGGTAGCCAGCGGCTCATCCCACTACATATTTGCCAAGGTAATGGATAAATACAGAAACCCGCTAGCTGGCCAGACCGTAACTGCCTCCTTTGAATACGAGTACGAGCCAGTGGCCTACTTCTATGATTCAGAAGAAGCGTTAACAAACGAAAACGGTGTAGCAGAATTCCTCATTGTGGGTTTAGGCTGGCCTGGTTACAACGAAATCATCTTCAGCTCGGGCGAGGCATTTACCCGTGTATATATCTGGACCTATGGCTACGGCCCGTTTGGTTGGTAAGCGGTCTTGTTTGCAGGATAGCCCCGCACTATAGGTGTAAGGCGTACCTCAGGCACCATCTGTAGACACAGGACGTATTACCGATAAGAAAGGTATCGGCCCTTAAGCCACGTGACGAGTTCGGGGTCGTAGGGCAGGTTCAACCTGGGCCTCTGGCTGGCCTTGAGCGGTTGGACGGTGATTGGCAGTTTGCCGATGGCCATATTGTACGCCCTTTCGGCTATTGCCTTGAGTCCGACCACGTCCTCAAGGTTATATCTGATAAGAGTGTCCAGGGCACTCTGATTACCTCTCCTGTACTCCTGCCAGAGCTTTACGGCCATGAAGCCATCCACCTGCTGGAGGCCACCCTCCCTATTAAGATCCAACCGCCTTTCCACTGCTTTAAGACCGCCTGTAAGACCCAACCTGTTGGTAACAAATCTAAGGTCGATGTGGGCAGTGGGCAGTTCTAGGCCTGGAAACTTTGCCTTTAAGAACGGGACGTCAAACTGCCTGCCGTTATACGTAACAAGCATGGCACATCCTTTGGCGTATCTTTTGACATACCCCGGAAAATCCAGCAGGTTCTTCCCTTTCACGAACACCTTTGTCTCACGGCCATCATAGGTACCGATTACGGTGACGTCATTCCACCCGTATGATATGCCAGTGGTTTCTATATCAAGAAAAATACTGCTATGGGAAAAGTCGGGGTACATCCGCCACAGCTCACTGCTGGGGAGCCTGTGGTCAAAGAACGCTGCATTACCCGTGGAAAGTGCATGTTGAGAGTCAGACAGGTGGGAGCGAATACAACACTCTAACCCAGGAGATAACGACAGCCCATTACCAGATGAAAAATCTTCCCAGGTCTTTATTCCATCACGCCATAACCGGCGCTCTGTAACCTCTCCTACCCTGGGGACGTGTATAAACGTATGTTTAAGCATTTAGTATAAGGCATGCGTTTAGACGCACACTCCGGCTAGCCCTCTACGATTGTTATTGCACCTGCCATGCACTCGTCAGCGGCCTCGATAGCACAGCCCTCCAGCTCTGGGGGTATCGAGTCCAGCTTGACCTCTGCCCGCTCATTCTTAATGGCAAATACCTCGGGGCAGACGTCAATACAGGTCTCACAGCCGTTGCACCTCTTGAGGTTCACCACAGCCCTAAGTCGTCCCTCTGCCAGGGCACTTGACCACCCTGCGCACGGCACCAATAAGCACATAGCACCTATACTATTGATAAGGAATTCTCGCCTGGACAATCTCATCTCTCTATTCCCTCCTATCATAAGCTAACTTAGGGCATGTTTCCTGGCTGATGTGTGTCTCTCGATGTAAAGGAACCCGTCAGACATACTGTAATTATACGGGAAGGGTGAAATAATACTGTTAACTTTATTTAATATAGCAGCATGCAGCTGCTCTGCCTCGTCAGGACTCATCCCACGATTCACTTCATAGAAATAGCCGAGGCTCAGGTCGTCTTTCTTTGGGGCCATAATCCGCCTGATCCCAAAACTGGCGGGGTCACTGGTTACTGGTGAATGCTTCTCCATCTCAAAGAGGCACGGCAAGAAGGAAAAACCCAGGGACGAAGCAAGTCTTTCATTATCCAGTATAAAATTCACGCTCTCCAAGGCCTCTTCCGCCGTCTCAGTTGGGAAGCCCACAATTGTATATACGTGGGCTGCAACATCTTCGTCAAGACAGTCCTCCAAAATCCTATTGATAACATCTCGTTTTGTACCCTTCTTCATCAGGTCCAGCACCCTCTGCGAGTAGGATTCAAGTCCAAAGACCAGCTTAAGGCACCCTGCAGCCCTCATGTCGTGTATCAACTCCCTGTTCAGACCTTCCTCGAACCGCACTCCGGCAATCCATTTTATACCTAATTCCGGTAATTCCTTTATCAACCTTTTAAGCGTCCCTACCGGTATGCACTCATCGGCAAAGAAGAAGAAATTGGTATCATGCTTCTCCCTTAGGGCCTGGATATCTCTAATTACCAGGTCTGTCTTCGGCCTAAAATGTTTGTGGTCGTAGTGGAGGTTGCAAAACGTGCACTTACCCCAGTAGCAACCCCTGGAGGTCTGGACGGGAAGCACCAGCTTGGGGGAGTGGTAAAGACTGATTGGGAGACCATCATAATCTGGTGGGGGCAGAGAGCTTGCGTCCTCTACATAAAACGGTTCGTTTATCTTTACGGCCCCGTTCTCGCGGTAGATTAGATTAGGGACCTTGCTCAGCTCGCGCTTGCCAGAGATCTGGTTGGCAAGCTCCAGGAGGGCATGTTCACCCTCAAAGACCACAAAGCTGTCCACAAAGGAGAAGAACACATCCACCCCTTTTAACAGATTATCAATAAGCTTTGTAAAGACGCTTCCGCCAACGGTCACGTGGATGTCTCTGTTCGCCTCCTTTACCAGCCTGGCCAAGGTAAGCCCCGGTATCAACTGTGATGTGGATGTGACGGATATACCCACTATGTCAGGTTGAGGACCGAGTATGGAGGATAAAAAATTCTCTCTAAATATACCGAGAAAGATGTTCTCCTTTTCATCCTGGACGGCAGACATTACGTCAGAGGACGAGTACACAGAGTATCTCATATTATTATCAAAATTTGTTATGGAAGACGGGTAATACAGTGTGCCTACGGCCTCCAGATACTTATCAATAACCTTAAGTGCTTCCATATATTTCTCTATGTCATAGAAATCCTCTGACCTGAACACACCCTTTGCCCATTCCACACGCTCCGTAAGAAACGGCATAAGGTCTATGGCTTGTCTCATGAAGTTATACCTTTCTGGCTGCATTGAGGCCGGTCCCTTTGGCAGGACAGACCTCATTTCCTCATACGTCGACAGTGCCTTCTGCCTTGATAGGAGGACCTCAAGAAATTCTATATTCAGGTCCCTTTGTGCAACATCGACGCCCTCTTTCCTGAGGAATGCCGTAAGCACCGGCAGGCTGAGGAACGGCTGGGACGGCAGCCAGGAGGGGGGGAATATTAGTAACATTTTCACTACAGAAATACTCCTTTGCCTACATATCTTACCAGATCGGTACCATTGGCCCTGGCGGGCGGCACCATCTTGTCGTCCAATCAGAGATTGGGCGTCTAACCTATTTTATAGCGTCCCATAAATAGCCTCAAGGGAAATAGTAGAGCCCCTATTATACGAGATACAAGGCTGGTTATTTGCACAGAGAGGTCCAATCTGCTAGAATGCGGACCTAAACAACTGGCATCATCTCTGGTGCATCGTTCCTTAAGCTAACAAATTTCTGTCTGAGAAAACAATAAAATGGAATCCGCCAAAAGTCTTTCTGCATCCGAGGCCGACAAGGCCTTGCAGGAGATTATCCGCTTCATCGTGGGAGATGGGCGAGAGGGTGCCTGCGGGATAGATATCACCAAACAATTTGACCCAGAATCCGAAGCGGATCTCTACATACCCCAAAGTATAAACGCCGCATTCCTGATAGCCCTATGCGGCAGCAACCATTCCAGCTCTGAGGCGGCAAGGGAATATCTGGAGGGGATGGAGAACAACCCCCTCTGGGACCACATAGTCTCATTCTATAGAGAAGGTCACTCCCTCTTAACAGAGGAGTTCAAAGACTTATATACAAGCAGCGGTGGTGCAGAGGTAGCAGAGATAATACAGATGATAAGAAACAAAAATGCCTCACCCGGCATGCTGCAAGAGGGGCTTTGGAAGATATTTCACCCCGAGGCAGTGGGTATCTTGGAAAATGAAGAAACCCAAACAAAATCCCTGAGAGAAAGGCGTAGAATTCACATCAAACGGCTAAATCCGACACCCATCAGGAACGTTCCCGGTGAGGTCTTGTTCACTGCTAATGCACTCCTCACAGTCCCCCCTCTGGGAAAGAGCTACGAAGAGCTAGACATAAAGCCAAACCTGAGGAGTACACTGGAGGAAGCTGTGGCGGAAGGGCAGCACTTCTGGTACGACCATCCGGTGCAGATAGGGGTAGAACCTGAAAAGAACGAGATTCTTTATGGCCTACGTCACCTCTCAGAGGCCCTGCTCTACGAAAAGAACCTTGGAAACGTAGAAAAGGATAAAGAGTTGACTTGTGTACTGTCTGCTTCCGTTACCCATGAAGGTCTACATCCAATAGTGAAGGAATACATGGAATGGGAACTCCAGAAGGCCCACGACCTGCCGGGGCTTAAGGTCTACCTATTTACGGAGGCGGATACGCGAAGACTAATTCATGAGGTATTGGTCCCGGCAGCTCAGAAGTATTTTCCCGACATAAAGAACCCAGCTATTCTCCTGGGGGAGGTAGTGGGTGTCGATGGCAGATATGGACGGCACTACAGCTTTCTTAAGGCAGTAGCTGCCTTCTGGCAGGCCTTCATAGACCCCAAGCTCAGGGCTACATTCAAGATAGACTTAGACCAGCTCTTCCCGCAGGAGAACCTTCTAAAAGAAACAGGAAGGACTGCGTTCCACCACCTTATGTCACCACTATGGGGTGCAGAGGGTACGGACTCAGAGGGCAACCCCGTCTACTTGGGAATGATTGCCGGTGCACTTGTTAATGACCGGGACCTAAACCACTCTATCTTCACGCCCGACGTAAAATGCCCATCGCCGCCCTTTAAGGGCGAAGATACCGTTTTCTGCTGTAAGCTCCCACAGGGCCTCTCCACAGTTGCTGAGATGATGACGAGATACCCCGACGGAGATGTAGGAGTTGATGGTATCGGCTCCTGCATACAAAGAATACACGTGACAGGCGGAACCAACGGGATTCTCATAGATGCCTTGAGGAAATACCGCCCCTTTACCCCCGTGTTTGTAGGAAGGGCAGAAGACCAGGCCTATCTCCTCTCCGTTCTGTTCTCACAAAGACAGGAACTCGCCCTACGTTATGCACACAAAGACGGCTTATTTATGAGACACGATAAAGAGTCTTTTGCTGGAGATGCCATACGCACCGCCGCCATAGGTAAGATGGTGGGTGACTGCCAAAGGTTTTTGCTGTTCTCCTACTATACAAGGTCGCTGCCGTGGGGCGTGAACCGTATCAAGAAGATTATAGATCCCTTTACAGGCAGCTTTGTAAGTCGACTGCCATTGACCCTTGCATATCTCCGCCTTTCACTCAAGGCCGCCACCTTCTTTGACTCAGCTGGCGAAGAGGAGGCGCACAAGGGACTTGAAATTATGGAGCTTGGCTCCAGGAGATTGAGCGCAACCATACATGACTTCTCAGGCAAGGACGGAAGGAGTGTAAGAGAAAAATACGAGAGAGAAAAGAGGGCGTGGGACCTATATTACGACATCCTCGACCGTGTAGAAGCGGGCATTAAATCCAATGACTCCTTTGCCCTGAACCTCAGAGAAAAGGCACATCGGCTCATTAACGACACAAAGATGGCTACTGGTTAAGCATGCGAACACTATGGTGTAATGAGGTGGAGACGAGGGGATTCGAACCCCCGAGCTCGGCAAGCTTAGTCTTATTCCCCCTTCCCTTGTTTTCCTTTGCCTACTTTCCCTTTTCCTTTTTCACCTAGTGCCTCATCAACCTTTTCCTTTATTTTCTTTCCTATTTTCTCTTTTATATGTTCCTTTACACTCTTATCTTCAT
>JBHICS010000037.1:0-7682 GCA_046759685.1 Candidatus Brocadiales bacterium
ATCTAGGTATTCCAGTCCCAGGTTTTTTAGACTCATCAAAACGCATTCCCGTATATACTCAGGCCTGAGAGAATGGCACCCCATGACGACGTCTGTCTTGTCTAGGATGCCCGTCTCTAGAAAGCGACTCCGAAAAAATTCTGCAGGACTCTCGCCCGATTCGACATCCACCGGAATAAAACCACCTTTAGAGGCAATGATGAGCTTCTCGCGAATCCCAGGGTCTTTTTCCATCAGGCCTTGCACCGCCCGCCCAACAACCCTCTCACTCTTCATGCCCCTGTAGCTTAGCGCCGTGTCAATAACATTGCACCCCAGCCCAACGGCCTCGACGATTGCATTAAAATAAAGTGCATCTGTCTTGTCATCTTCTCTGCCAAGGTAAGTACCGATGCCTATTGTAGATGCTCGCAGTGTCATTTTATGGGAAATCTAAGGAGGCTAAGAATTCTCAAATAGTTGCGGCAGATTTAATGAGCTAAAAGAGTAGCACTACACACCCGCCAGCGGAAAATAACAAAAAATGGCGGGAAAGTCACCAAAGAAATGGTGCTTGAAGGTATTTTAGACAACCTAGACCACTTTAGCAACCAGGGCAGAAATCCCACAACTTCCTTGCAGTCATCTGCCAAACGAATAAAATATAGATAGAGGCTCTCCTTGTAGAGGCCGGCATGAGCCTTGTAATTGTTTGATTTATGAGACTAGAAAACCCATAAATTAGACAAATACAAGACAAAGCCGACCCCTGCAAAACCCCTTTTTGTGGAAGCGTGAGCGTACGCAACCCCCACAAATATCAAGAAGGAGAAACAATCATGGCTGAGGTAAAGGTATTCACGACTACAGGCTGTGCCAACTGCGAGCAGGTAAAGGAATACCTGAAGGAAGCAGACATTGAATTCATAGAGCGCAACATTGCAGAGAACGAGGAGGCCGCTGAAGAGCTAAAGAAGTTAGGAGCCCTAAGCGTGCCCTGCGTTGTTGCCGGCGACATGATTATCAGGGGTTTTGACCGTGCCAAGCTAGATGAGCTCATTGCCTGCCTGACCGCTCCTGCAGGGGCATAGGCCTGAGACAATATAAAAGGCATCTTTGGTTTGATGCCACGTGCCAGCTATATGCTGGCACGTTTTTTTCATTTCGCTATCGCAGACACGACTAACGAGACGAATGGCGCTTGACACCCCATTTTTCCCCTTAACAAATTCATCCTGACCTGCTAGAATTACTTTTCTACTTCGGAATCCCGCAATGAAACCTAAGGTATACTTCATAGAAACCAGGACAGGTGAGGCGATAGATAGCCTTGCCGAAAAGACCAAAAAACTGTTCGACTCCCTGGGTTTTTCCTCGACCATCAAACGGGGCGACTTGGTAGGCGTAAAGACCACATTTGGGGAGAAAAACAACGTCGGTCACCTAAAGCCGCCGCTTGTGCGCGCAGCCGTGGATAAGGTGCGCTCTGCTGGGGCCAAGCCATTTGTGGTGGAGACTAATACCCTCTACATCGGCCATAGGACGAACGCCGTCAATCACCTGCTGCACGCCCACAACCACGGGTTCACCGTTGAAACGGTCGGTGCGCCCATAATAATTGCCGACGGCCTTATGGGTGAGAACGACTACACCATGCCCCTCGACATACCCGGTGGCCTGTGCAAGATGGCACATATAGCAGGCGGTGCCAAGGCCGCACAGGGCTTTGTGTTTTTATCCCATGTCACCGGGCACATGCTCACTGGTATGGGTGCCACATTAAAGAATATAGGCATGGGGCTAGCTGCTCGCGGCGGAAAGCTGGCCATGCACTCTGGTGTAATACCCCAGATAATCGAGCCTGACTGCACGGCTTGCGGAATCTGCGCTGAGTTCTGCAGTCCAAGGGCCATCACCATAAAAGACTACGCCATCATCGACCCAAAGAAGTGCATCGGCTGTGGCGAGTGCCTGGCCGTATGCCCATTTGAAGCAGTAAAGATTGACTGGAGTGAGGACACCGAGAACGTACAGAAGAAGGTAGCCGAATACTGTGTAGCCATACTCAAGGGTAAGGAGAAAAAGTCCGTATATTTCAACTTCCTCACCCACGTAACCGAGCAATGCGACTGCATGGACAAGGCGTATAAGCCAGCCTTTGAAGATATTGGCATACTTGCCTCCAGAGACCCCCTGGCCGTCGAAAAGGCTACAGTCGACATGGTGCTCGAGGCCGTTGGAGAGGACTTCTTCCAAAAGAGCTGGCCTACTATCGACTACACTATACAGATAGATTACGCAGAGAAAATCGGGCTGGGCTCAACCGACTACGAGCTGGTAGACGTAAGCAGGAAAAGGCGTCCTAGTAGGCGTTCGGTTGCAAAGAAATAGCAGTAGGAGCACGTTGTCCGCCTAAGGCGGATGCCCCTACCTCGCTGTGAAACAATTAAACCCTGCTCACAACAGACACCAAGCCAAACAGGCTCTATCTATACAAATATGGTTCATTCAAAAAAGGTAGTAGTAATCGGACTCGACGGCGCACCACCGGAACTCATCTTCGACAGATGGCTTCACGAACTCCCCACGCTCAAGTGGCTTGCCGCAAACGGCCTATACGGTGAGCTGGAGAGTACTATACCATCCATCACCTGCCCCGCCTGGGCCTCCATGGTAACGGGCAAAAATCCGGGGCGTCTCGGCATATATGGCTTCAGGAACCGTATCCGGTACGATTACGGCGAGATGTCATTTATAGACTCCTCCTGGGTAAAGGAGCAAAGCATCTGGGAGGTGCTCGCACGATGGGGAAGGCGGTCTATACTCCTGGGTATACCTCCCACTTACCCACCGAAACCTGTAAACGGCCTTCTTGTCAGCTGCTTTATGGCGGGTGATACATCCGCACCATACACCTTCCCCAGTGGGTTTAAACACGAGGTGGAGAATCTGTCTGGGGGATACATCATGGACGTTAAGGATTTCCGCACGGGCGAAAGAAGGTCCGTCCTTAACACTATCTACCAGATGACCGAGAAACGCTTTAGACTCGCCAAGACCCTGCTGAGAAAAAAGGATTGGGATTTCTTTATGCTGGTGGAAATGGGGACAGACAGAATCCAACACGCCTTCTGGAGATTCTTTGACCAGGAACATCCCAGGTATTGCCCTAACGCCGAGTTTTCAAGCACCATTTTGGACTACTACAAATACCTCGATAAAGAGATAGGTGAGATACTGGCAATCGTGGGAGATGACGCGACTGTTATAGTGGTCTCAGACCACGGGGCAAAGAGATTTGAGGGTGGGATATGTGTAAACGAGTGGCTAATAGCAAATGGATATCTCCGCCTGAAGGAGTATCCAAGGCAACCAACACCTTTCCGCGAGCTAAAGATAGACTGGCGGCACTCAACGGCCTGGGCAGAGAGCGGATTCTATGGCAGGGTATTTCTCAATGTCCGGGGGCGAGAACCCTTGGGTATCGTGCCTGCACACGACTACCACCGCACCAGAAACGAGATTGCCCAGGGTCTGGAGGCCATAAGAGACCCCCATGGCCGCAAGCTGGACACATCTGCCTTCAGACCTCAGGATATATACCCTGAAACACGTGGCATAGCCCCGGACCTCCTCGTATATTTTGATGACCAGCGCTGGAGGTCTATTGGGAGCGTCGGCCACCGCAGCTTTTGGACCAGTGAAAACGATAACGGCTCTGATGATGCAAACCACTCGCAACACGGCATCTTCATGATGTATAATTCCTCGTTAAAAAACACCTCGGGCAGGAAAGAGGGGCTTAATATCAAGGACATTGCCCCCACCATACTAACACAGATGGGCCTTCCTGCTATGTCCGAGATGGAGGGAAGGTGCATTAACTAGTACTAAACGGATAAGAAGCTATTGTAAGAACAACAAATGGATGGCCAGCTATTCGTCACATTTACCCTTGACATCGACCCAGATTCCAATAGGGCCGTTAAGGGAAGGATTGATGCACTCTCTTACCCACCAGAAAAGGGGTTGGTAAAGATAGAGGCTGCACACAGGGGATTAATCGAAACCCTTCAACTACTTGAGTACCTTGATATACCTGCAAGTCTGTTCTTTGAGGCCAGAACGGCCCAACTGTTCGCAGAAAAAGGGATAGAAAACCTCCTCTCACTCACCACCAAACACGAGATCGGATGTCACTCCCACAAACACGAGGATTTCTTGGGAACCACCTCTGGAATGCCCATATCCAAGACACAGGCCCAGGAGATAATACGTCAGTCGATGGACATACTGAACGACATCTTCCATAGAAAGATAATAGGCTTCAGGGCACCCTACCTGAGGACAAACCGAGAACTCCTCTCTCTGCTCGGCGAGCTGGGATTCGAGTACGACTCCTCCCTAATTAGCGATTGTATCAGACCATTTTATATAAATACGGCCTCCCTATGGGAGCTCGCCGTGGCATCGCTGAGGGTAGACTCAGGCAGAAGGATAACCTCATACCTCCATCCCGTCTTTGAAGGGAAAAGAGGGGTTGAGGAATATGTCTGGGCCGTAGGCTCACAGGCCCAAAGGATAAAGGGAGGGCTGTTCATACTTGCATTTCATCCCTGGGAATTATTCGTAACCTCCTCCGGGAGGGTGCTCAGCGCGGAGGATACCAGACAAAGGCTTGAGAAACTGGGAGACGTGCTTCAGGGGTTGAAGAAAACACCAGGCATACAATTCATGAGCCTACAACAGTATCTTGATACGCACGATATGCGTGGTGGCCGTCAGTTAGGGCAGCCACAGATACATAAAGTCCGGGTTTAGGGCCCTTCCGAAACCCGCCAGTTCTGAACTAATGAAACTTGCCGCCTCGGGGACGTCTTCACCCAGAGAGTAGATATTATTTTTATAAGCGGCAGGCCTCTTGTACATAACCACTTTGGCCTCCTCAATACCCACCTCCTGCTCGGCCAGTTCTATGGCATCGTCAAGATAACCAAGCTTGTCAACAAATCCAAGCTCCAGGGCCTGCTGGGCAGTAAAGACCCGGCCGTCCGTCAGTTCCCTTCTACTCTTTAAATCCACCCCAGGCCTGGACTCCTCTACCACTGCAACAAAACGCTGCAGTAGACTATCTATTACACCCTGTAGTAGCTCCCTCTCCTCCGGACTCATTGCACGGAATGGCAGCACCGAATCCTTCTTGTCACCCGACTTTACCGACTCGTCCTCTATCCCTATCTTCTCCATCAGGCCCTTCATGTTAACCTTCAGGAGTATAACGCCTATACTACCCGTGACGCCGGTGGGATGGGCCACTATCTTGTCGGCGGCTGCCGCCGCGTAATACCCACCAGAAGTGCCAAGGCCCATAATACTGGCCACGACCTTCACCCCCTTTTCCTTCTTAAACTTCTTCACCTCATGGTATATTATGTCGCTTGCAGTAACTGTGCCGCCGGGGCTGTTTATCCTCAAGACCAATGCCTTTATGTCATCGTCCTCCCTGGCCTTCTCGAGCTCCTCCTTTATTCGTGCCACCATGCTGGGCCTGCTGCCGAGCCTCAGGGGGCCCCTCTTCTTCCTGTCAGAGATTAGGCCGGTGATATCTACCACCAGCACCTTATCCTTCCCCTCCCCGGAGACGGTTGTCTCCTCCAGTGGCTGTGTGGGAGCAGTCACGGGCACGTAGACAGCACAACCGCTTAGAATATTTGCTGTAAAAACAGCAAAAATTAATGCAATAAATTTAACATTCCCTAACATAATCAGGCATCCTTAAAAACCAGCATGCATAGCGCGTCCCGACGCACCTTACGGGCATCTCTTCAACGAAGTAAAACTTCGTTGTCTACCGCTGTTATTCAAACGTTTTTGGTAGACAACGACCTTTATGGTCGTTGATTCTGTTTTAACGTCATTCTGAGTCCGCCAAAGGCGGACTAAGTCACACCATAGGCGGATTCGCCTTTGGCAAAAATCTCAGACCCTTCTCCGCCTAAGGCGGATCAGGGTGACTAAAAACAGTAGTCTCTATTTATATCCCCCATAAGAACTAAAATCAAGGCAGGGCAGCAGGCTAATCCTTTATCTGGTTAATAAACCTCCTGACAGCCGCAAGATGTTTCGTCGCCTCTTCTATCCATTCCGTTATACGTTCTTTCCTGAACAATTTGAGGCTCTCTGCAAATGCCACCTCTGCCTGCTTAAGGGACTTCTTTTCCTGTCCCTTATTCCCCTTCTTACTGTACATCCCCGCCATGGCGAGGTAAAGGTGGCCGAGGTTAAATCTGATACCAGCATAATTAATGGGAAATGCATCACGGGTGTGCACCCTGAGCGCCTCGTGAAATGCCTTCATAGCCAGTTCCAGGTTCTTTTCCTTGTCCTTCACCCCTGCAAGACACCGATATGCATTGCCCAGGTTGTTCTGGGTCATGGCATAGTCATTGGGATGGTCTTTAAGTGTGTAAAAACTGAGTGCCCTATTATGGGCCTCTATGGCCTTCATCAGGTTTTCTTCCCGACCTTTGGCCTTGACCTGGGCTATATCATAGAAATTCTCGCCGGCTATAATGCTGATTTTGGCGACATCAGAGGACACCTTTTCGGCTGCTTTTGTTGATACCCTGATTTTCCTTGCTTTCGCCTTTGCCTTAGCCTTTGGCCGTGACATCGCCTTCTTCTTTTTCTTCATTTCTTCTCCGAAAATTGCTCCAGCCCGAACTTATAGAGTTCACCAACCATGTCATTAAAGATATCAGCCTCCTGTCTGAACTGTTTTTCAGTGCAATACGTGGTGAGTGTCGTTAGCCAGCCCATGGTCTTTTCCCATGCCTCTGTGTCCCTTTTTCGGCACGCGTATTTACCAATATCAGAGACCTGCCTTGCGAATCTTGTGGCATTTGCTGCCCTCTCTGTTGGTTCTCCTTGCATCTTGTCACTTGCATGTACTGCCAGTGCCATCAGGACCTCTTCAAGCATATTTACGTGACCCTCATTTACTGACTTCCGCATAATATCATCCAGATGGTCATAGAGTGAATCTTCGAGGAGTCTCCGCACAAATGTACCTGGTTCGAGGCTTTTTAGAGTGGCGATAAAGAACGGCACAAGGTATAAGATGGCAAAGCTGGTGGAAAGGAGGGCTATGTCAACGCTCCAGATGTCCCAACTGCTGTATGTTGTATTCTCAAGCCAATTAAGTTCAGCCTTGGCAAAGAGTGCCCACAAAATAGCGAATCCGTAGATAATAATTGCGCCCCAAAACCAGGGGTCCCTCAGCCTCTGACTAACAATCTGTGGCGTAAAGGTCTGGGATGCAAGCTGTGTAGTAATCAAGGTAAGGGTCACAAGTATGGCCAGGATTGCCGCAAGGGCCTGCGTAATGGCAGATAAAAGGTAGAGGCGATTTGCACCGTCCCCCACATCGCCCGCATAAAGATGGACATTGCCCTTAAAGATACCGATGCAGAACAGGATGGCAGGCAGGCAGAGGAAACAGAAGAAGAAAATATGTTCCGTTCCGGATGCCCTGATTCTGGGAGGCAAGATTGTCGGTTTTCCGGCCAAGTTCTGGTTTCCTGCTTAGCGCATGGACATACAAGCTGCATCTCTACCGTAGGGGCACGTTGTCCGCCTCAGGCGGATGCCCCTACTACGGAGTTTATACAGCCTTTCTACATAAAAATCAATTCTCTAGACCC
>JBHICS010000038.1:0-7572 GCA_046759685.1 Candidatus Brocadiales bacterium
GAGGAATTATTCTATAGGGTATCTTAGAAAGGAGAGATTAATGAAGGAAAAGTTAATGAAAAGAGAACAAATGAAGAGAATCTTTGAAATAGATGAACTTGATGGGTTCTATGTGAATAAAAAGCTTGATAGGACAGTCCATATAACCTTTGAAAGTGAAAAGATTATCTTAATTGATATTTTTGACACAGCGCAAGCTGCCTATGATTCAAATACTGGCGACGCGCTCGGAATTGTTGAGTTGAATCTTAAAACCGGAGACACACAACATTTTAAAGAGGGAAGGTGACATTAAAAAGGGGGACGAAAATAGGACACTACCCAAATCCGCCTCTGGCATGACCTGCCGCACCCCAATACTGCCATTCGTAGTTGCTCCATTTATGAGCCTTTTACGCACGAACATCTTTTTTGAAAAAGATCTTTTTGACTTCTGATTCCGAGAAATAATCGCCACATATTCTAGGCGAGGCACATCGGCGGCAAAGAATAAGAGGAGCAAACATTACTTTGATTACCAGTTGATGAAAACATTTAATAAGGGCGAACAGATGCGTAACATGTGGGAAATTTTGTCGCCAGCAATTTTAGAAATAATTAAAAGGCTATCTTTGTTCAACATAGGGCAAAGCTTATTTTAAGATTGGCAAATAAGGAATTGTCTTCAGGCTAAATAACTTCGATAAAACCTTTGTATTTCCTAAGAGTTTGTGAGGAACAAAATCATGCTTGACACGCCTAAGATGACATTTAAGAGAGAAGGCAAAACTGTTAAGCCTTTAAAAGAATTTCAGCCAGACAGCAATACAATAGTAGCAGTATATCAAGGCGATTTAAGCAGATACGATATTCTTATTAAGTATAGACAAAAAGTTAACACTGGAAAGTGGTCACGAATAAGAACACCAAAACACATCCATTGGGCTGTTGACCTGCTTATAAAGATGCACACGGACAAGGAAAAAATCCGAGAATTTCTTGGTTTCCTGATAAAAATCTGGAATGAAACCACACCCTTTAAGAGTGATGAAGAAAGGGAGAAATTTCTAGATATTGAGAATCTTCTGGAAGCACACAAGAGTAAGATTGAAGAGTATCAAGATATTAGTAATTATGGAGAATATAGAATAGAATTCCTTATTTTATTAGCAAAACTTTTGATGGTACAGGAAAAGACAAATATGGCTGATGCTTACATGTTCAAAAAATTATTAGAAACCCTTAAAAAGGGAGAAGGTATTTTCTCTATAGTTTCTATAGCTACACAGACAGGTCGAAAGCGAAAAAAGGCCTAAGAGTCAGCATATTTCCCGACAAATAAACGTCTAACGGAAGTAAAACAAGAATACCAGAAACCTTTTAAGGACAGATCCGTAGGGTTAAATAGAAAACTACTACATGCGAGTGTAGGATGTTGGGGGTGTATGCGGCGGGGGATTAGCGTAGATACTCTTCCGGGTGCAGGTATTCCTCGGTGGGCGTCTCTTCAACCTTTCCAGATTTTTCTTGTTCTTCCGTGGCAGGTATAGGGAGGCTGATTGAGAACCTCTTGCCCTCTGAATTTATCAGGAGCTTGCCACGCTCCGTAACGAGGAAATAAATTATTAATATCGGCAATATCAAGGGGGCGATGATTGCGAGTACGAGGAGTGTTACAAGGAATATGGGGAACAGCGACAATGCGACGGGAAACACGATCAAGAACACCAGCGCAACGACGGCTATCCCAAAGGAGAGAATCCAGGGCAACAGAAATATGGAGAGCAGCGATATGCCGAATTTCTTAAATCCGCCCCTTATCTTTCTGTCGGAGATGAATACGCCACCGGGATACTCTGCCTCCTCCTCTTCTTCATACTCCACTTCTTTCTCTTCTTCCGGCGGCGCGGCCCTTTCGGGCCCTTTCTCTTCTACCAGTACGTCTTCATAGATCCCTTCTTTCTCAGTCTCCAGATACTCTTCTTCAGAGAGCTTTGCCTTTTCAAACGCTTCTCCGCCGCGCCCGTACATCTCCTGTTCGTACTCTTCGGGTGCCTTACGCCATCTTTTAAGTAACCACCAGACCATGGCTCAGTGTTTATGCCTCCGCCACCAAATGCAGGGGCAACTCTGCCTGCTGCGTACAACGTGCCCCTACTCTAATCGCCTTATATTATGCCTGTACTTAAATTCTGTCAATCTAAAACCTCGCAAAGGCTTACGACGGCCTGGGCCGCAATTGCCTTACCCTCTCCTATGGCCCCGAGACCCTCTGTAGTGGTGGCCTTCACGTTTACACGGTTTGGGGATATGTTGAGGAGCTGGGCCATCTTATCTTTCATCTCTGCCTTTTTGGCCCCAAGCTTGGGTACCTGGGCGACTATCACAACGTCCACGTTGTTGACCCTTAAGCCCCTTTCTTTGGTTAGGTCTGCGACCTTCTCCAGTAGTATCTGGCTTGAGATGTCTTTCCATTTGGGGTCATCATCAGGGAAGTGTTCTCCTATGTCTCCCAGCGCGGCAGCTCCCAATATGGCATCACACACGGCGTGAATGACCACATCGGCGTCAGAGTATCCCTCTAGACCCAGGGGAGAGTCAATATCTATACCGCCCAGCACTAACCTGCGGCCCTTCACCAACCTATGGACGTCATACCCTATACCAAAAAGCATTGTGTATATGCTAGGAGACTTATACAAAGCACCCGAATGTCATTCCCGCGAAAGCGGGAATCTATGGATTCCGTACCAAGTACGGAATGACATATAGTACCATGCAGTCTTTTTCAGAGCTCTCATTGAAAGTTACAAAGCAGAAATTCATGGATAGAAACCAGCAAAAAGGGGACTCGGTAAGAAAAGGGTGTAGGAATGGGTTTATCTCACGTCGGCAGAGCTTTTTCCTATAAGCCCTCTTACCCTGTCGGAAAGTTCGTTGAGTTCGGTGAGACGTTTCATACACATCTCTCTCTCAGACCAGCGTACGTCCCGGAAGCAGGCCACACTGTTCTCAATATCATCGATTACCCGGTCTATCGTCTTGTTCAACTCGGACATAGTAAAGTTTGAAAACCTGTCCGAGAGGGTGTCGATACGCTTGAAGATCTCGTTGCGGAATGCCTTTCGTTTTTGCGGTATCACTGTAAAGCCTGCCCCAGCCAGTGCCATAGCACCCACCATTACGATTGCCGCCGGTAAGAAGAGTGTGAGGAGGTAGCCAAAACCGGCAAAGGCCGCCAGGGCCGCGCCCTCCATAGCCAGGAAGTTCACCAGCCCACCCTGGGCCACCGTCTTTATCCTGTCTGACTCGTTGGCCAGGTCAAACTCGCGATATTCCTTTGAGTGTTCTTTCAAGATAAACTGGAGTTCGTTCTTTCTGTCCTCAAAACTGTGTTCACCAACGTCCTCCACGTCTCCCTCGCCCTTGTCCTTTTCTGTCTGTTTGTAGTCAAAGGCCATCTGCCAAAGGGCCCTGTTGTTTCTTGTTATATAATCAACGGCATCATCGATCACCCTGTCCAGGTCGTGTAAGGGGTTAGAATGACTGGTCATCTCCTTCTTGAACTTGTCCCCAATCTTTTCTCTGGAGAACATCGAGCCCATTAGACCACGGGTGGTCATGTGGTAGCCAAGGAACGTGTCCAGCCTCTCCTTCAGCCGGGAGAAGGCTGACTCTATCTCCAGTTTGTACTTCTTTGAGTACTCCAGCATATCCTCCCTCTTGCTCTTTAATCGGGCCTCTAGACGCTCTATACCCGCTATCTCTGAATTATGACGGGCAATCTTTGTCTCCAAATCCCTCTTGAGGTCGGAGAAAACGTTAGAGAGAAAACGAAGAGGGCTGAGGTACTTTAGCTCCATCTTTACGTCGAAGTCCATCTTTTCGAATATGAACTCCTCTAACTCGTTTATGTTGCTTTTCTGGAGTAGCTCCTCGTCTTGGTTGGCCTTGGCTGTAGCAGCCCGAGTACTGGAAATGGCGAGAACCTTGGGATCAAAACCGAGGAGTTTATAGCAATTCTTTTCAATAAATGGGATTATCTCGTTAAGTTCCTCTTCACTCTTCAGGTCTATCTTATTCAGTACAATGAGCACCTTGCGGCCCCACTTCCCCTTGAGTAGCTGAAGGAATCTCCTCTCGCTCTCTGTAAGGGGTCTATCGGAAGAGGTAACAAAGATTACAAGCTCTGCACGATGGATAAAATTCTCTATTATACCCTCGTGCTCTACAAAGATAGAGTTGGTGCCGGGGGTGTCGACTAAGGTAATCTCTTTTAGGGCCTCTAATGGGTAAGTGACACGTGACAGGTTTTCATGCAACTGCTCCTGGCCGAAACTGTCACCGTGGGTGAGAAGGACAACATTATGGGTAGTGGGAGTTGGACCTACTCGGAGGATTCTCTTACCGAGGATGGCATTTACGAAGGTTGACTTGCCCGAGTTATATTCCCCGGCGATGATAATATAAAAGGGTTCCGTCATCTGCTTGGCCATATCCCGAATCTTTTTCTCTGTACCGGTATGGCCCAGACGAGAGAAGAAACCCTCTACGTCTTTTAGGAGTTCAGAGACCTCATTTAGGGTTCTCTTGAGCTCCTTATTTTTGATGATGCCACTTGTCATTCGTTATGCGATACCCGGCGCGGCCACCTTAAAACGCAAATTATAATTATACAGGGCCTTACGTCAAGAACTTTTTTGGCAAAAAGTGAAATTCCTCGTGCCCACTTGTTGAATTAGGTAGGGCAGATACTGAAATACCTAAATGATATTTTCCTCGCCTGTTTCTCTGCCCTTACGCTTGCTATAAGACTTTTCCAGCTCCTTCTTTTTTTTCTCAAGCCCCTTCTTGCCCAAAAGGGCATTTGTGTTTGTCTTACCTGCCTCGACGCCCGGCTGGTCAAACGGGTTTATGCCGAACAACTTCCCCGTCAAGGCGGTCTGGAGCTCAAGGAAATAAAGGAGCTGCCCGATATAAAAGGCAGAGATTTCTGGCAGGTATATGGTACAGTTGGGCCGCCCGCTCTCGGTTAGTGCAGTTTGTGTCCCCAGCCTCTCTGCCTCCATAAGTCCTTCGAGAGAGTGGCCCGAAAGATGTGTTAAGTCTTTATCTGGTACATCATTAGGGGTTTTTATTGAAGACGTAAACCTGCCAATAGCCAGGAATGTTATAACCTTGTCAAATGGGCCCTCCAGATAGAGCTGCAACGGTGAGTGTTGGTCTGGGGGGCCCAGGGAACGGACGGGAGTTGGACCGCAGTTGACAACCTTGCCATCTACGGATAGTTTCTTTCCCAAGCTCTCCGCCCACAACTGACAGAACCACTCTGCCACACCTTCCAGTTTGGACGAGTAAGGCATCATGACTGAGATGTGCCTACCCTTGTTATAGCTTATGTATTGTAGCACTGCATTCATGAGGGCAGGGTTCTGTCTGAGATTATCGGACTGACAGCGTTTGTCCATATAGGCCGCACCAGAGAGAATCGCTCCAATATCGATGCCGCTCACTGCGGCAGATAATAATCCTACCGGGGTAAGTACAGAAAATCGTCCCCCCACGCCCTTGGGTATGTCAAGGGTGGTATACCCCTCTTGGTGGGCGGTCCTCCTCAAGGCCCCATCAACCGGGTCGGTAGTGGCTATGAAGTTTCTTCCGTAATCGCTCCCAAGCCTCTTCCTCAACAGTTCCCTGACAATAAGGAACTGGGCCATCGTCTCCACGGTGCCGCCCGACTTGGAGATAACATTGAACACCGTTTTTTCGAGGTTAATTAGTCTGAGTAGTCCTTCAAATATATCTGGGTCAACGGTATCTACTACGTAGACCCTGGGGCAGCCCTTCCTCACCTCTGGGAGTTCGTTGTATAGAGGGTCGTTCAGGGCCATGTGCAGCGCAATATTACCAAGGGCAGAACCCCCTATACCCAGCACTACAAAATCCTCTGCCCTCCGCCTAACGTCGTTGGCCACGTCTGATACCCTAGCTACCGCCTCTCTATCGTGCGGAAGGTCGAGAAAAGGATGGAGTCCTCTCGACCTTTCTTCCATCAAATCCCTAAAACAACAGGAGGCCTTTCCGCTTATGGTCTCGAGTTCCGTGTGGGTTATACCCTGCTCTTTGTCCATGCCCACACGCTCGGCCATTATGTTATTGAAGTCAAGACGGATATTTTGTGTTTCTTTACTCACGGTACCTTGGGTACGACAGTATGTTCATTGACGGTTCATATCCGGAAAGGGAGGCTAGAAGGTGGAGGGTTTTTATAATTTTAATCCCTTTAGATAGCTGCGGAAGTCGTCGCCAAGCTCTGGATTCTTCAGGGCCAGTTCAACTGTGGCCTGCAAAAAGCCGAGTTTGCTCCCAGCATCGTACAGCCTTCCCTCCACACGGCAACCATAAACTGGCCCCATGTCCACCAGACTCTTTAGGGCATCTGTAAGCTGTATCTCACCCAAACTCCCAGGTCTGGTCTGTTCGAGGGCACTAAATATCTCAGGGGGAAGGATGTACCTCCCTATAATGGCCAGGTTCGAGGGTGCCTCCTCCGGCCTCGGCTTCTCTACCATACCTAGCACCCTGTAGACACCATCCTCAAGTGTTTCTGGTTTTATTATTCCGTACCGGCTGACCTCTGATTGCCCTACCTCTCCAACGGCAATCATAGGCCCGTTGAAACGATAATATACATCGAGGACCTGGCCAAGGGCGGGTGTATCGGAATCCATTATCATGTCTCCCAGGAGCACCGCAAAGGGTTCGTTTCCAATTATATCCTTAGCACAGAGTATGGCGTGCCCAAGCCCCAGGGCCTCACCCTGCCGTACGAAGCAGAAAGAAATAAGGTTGGAGATCTTTTTTATCTCCCGAAGGAGCTTGTGGTCACCCTTTTTCTCTAAAAAGCTTTCAAGCTCATATGCGGTGTCAAAATGGTCCTCGATGGACCTCTTGCCGCTGCCCGTAACCATTATTATTTGCTCTATACCAGAGAGCTTTGCCTCTTCCACCACGTATTGAATCATAGGCTTGTCCACCAAGGGGAGCATCTCCTTGGGCGATGCCTTAGTGGCGGGTAGGAACCTGGTGCCCAGTCCGGCTACTGGCAGTACAGCCTTCTTTACCCTCATAACCTTCATAGAACCCCCTTTCCCCTCCGAGACAACTCGCCAATTCCTCGTTTAAGCAACGGTTGCGACTGATTTTACATGGGCCAATCCAATTATTTCAAGGGAAAAACAAGCACCGAATTTACTTGACCAGGCGATTTTGTGTAAATAGAATCGTTGCAAAAGCCTTTTGCCCCCTTAAATCGGTAAAGAAGATGAAGTTACCAGAAATCCTTGAGCACCTGGAACTCTCCCGCAAGGAATTTGTAGTGCTCTGCGTGTTGTTTTCTACCCTTATAGTTGGCATTATCATCAAGTACGTTATGGACAACCACCTGGGCTCGGGAGAGATAAGGGTCTTACAACAAAACTCGACTGAGCTATCGCTTCGGCTGGACATTAATACGGCGGAATGGCACGAACTCCTCCCACTGCCACAAATCGGGGAGAAGAGGGCGAGGGCCATCATAGAATATCGCGAAGG
>JBHICS010000039.1:0-7559 GCA_046759685.1 Candidatus Brocadiales bacterium
TAGGCCATGTCAAAGCCGGCACCGTCATCGCGCACGAAATACTCCGGTTTGCCTTCATGCCGCGTAACATCGAATTCTATCCTTGCGCGTGGGTGCTTACTTGTAAACTTCCACGCATTATCCAGCAGGTTGTTTAGCATTATTCGCATCAAATGCGGGTCTGCATTTACAATTAGACCCTCGGCTATAACGAACTCTGCCTGACGCTCCGGCTGCATTTCCTGAAGCTCCGCTGCTATTGTTTGTGCTATTTCACTTAGATTGACCGCCTCCCGGTACACCTCGCTGCGCGTTATGCGGGACAGGTTCAACAAATCATCTATGAGCAGCCCCATGCGCTGGCTGGCCGCACGCACACGCCGGAGATAGTCTTTGCCCTGTGGGTCCAGCCTGTCGGTGTAGTCTTCAAGCAGTGCCTGGCTGAAGCCGTCAATGCCCCGCAGCGGCGCCCGCAAGTCGTGCGAAACGGAGTAGCAGAACGCCACCAGCTCCTTGTTGACGGCAGTAAGCTCGCCGGTCAGCATTTTAAGGTGGTCGTGTTGCTTTCTCAATTCCTCCTCTGTTATCTCATGCTCGGCAATTTCGCGTGCAAGCTCCGTGGCCATGGTATTAAAGCTGTCGGCCAGTTCGCCAATCTCATCCTTGCGGGCTATCTTTACCCGATGCTTAAGGTCTCCACCTGCAAATCTTTTTGTTGCATCCGTTAATTTTCTGATGGGCCTTGATGCTGAAATAGCAAAGATAATCACTAGACTGGTGACCGCAGCAGTACCGGTAAGCCCAAAAGCCATTGCAACTAGACCAAATATCCTTAAGGGGGCAAAGACCTCTGTCTTGTCCATCTTTGCCACCAACCCCCAATCCAGAGAAGGGATGTATTGATAAGCAGCCACAACCGCAACGGGCCTGTAATCAGGGGCTATGAGCGCCCCGCTACCCCCTTCCAGAGCTAATCTCATGGGTTCGGCCTCAGCAGAATCCAGTGGGACAGACAGGCTGAGAGGCGCATCCGGCGCATACCGCAGGGAGTTCAAAAACACAATACTTTTTTCCTCTCTCCGACCTAACACTATCTCTCCAGTCTCGCCCATCCCGGCACGGTTGGCTGTAATCTCACTCAGGGCGGCCAGGTCATAGGCGTTGATAATGGCGCCAATTTTTTCACCCTCCACTCTGGAGACAAGGGGCGCAGAGACACAAATGCAGTTCATATCCAGGAAAGGGATGTAGCGGGGCGGAAGGACATGGGTTTCTTTGTGGCTTTTAACTATGGCTTGCATAAATATCTCCTGGCCAGACATATCCTTCCCAATCAACTTCTCACTGGTGGATGCAACGACATTACCGTTCGTATCCAAGACGGCTATTTCTGCAATACGGGGGTCTAGGGGCTTTTTGTTCACTGAGAGGTGTCTGTTCAAGGCAATGACGGCTTCGTCTTTGTTAAGAGATTTCCCACGGTTGATTTTCTTAAGGCTGTCTCTTATAAAGCCGTCGGAGCTGAAGTCTATGACTCGACCTTTCCTCCCTTCCATGAATTCCAGGAGATGAATCTTCCTGGACTCCGCAACTGCCGTCAGCCACTCCAGTGTCTGCTTCTTTAACGTATTTCTTGCGTTGAAGTAGTATATCGTCGTGATTATCGCGATGGGTATGAGCGAGATGCAGAGCCCGAATATTAGTAACTTCCCCCTGATTGACTGGAATGCGTTCATTGCCGTCCGCTATAACGCGCCACACCTGAGGCCTCCCCCAGGTGGGATACTTTGCATCACAAGGCACTTTACCCTTATTACGAGAAGAGGAACTTGTTGAGATGAGAACAGTTTACAGAATGGAAAAGTGCGCAGAGGCTTTTAGGTGTTGTATGTTCTGCATATACCTCCCTTTTGCCCCCAAGGATGCACGAGCAAGTCTTACGTAGAGATTACAATTTGCCAGTTTCTATTAGTGAGTAAAACACAACAGGAGTATACCACAATAATGCGAAACGGCAAATTTATTTCACAAACAAAAGGCGGGCAGAGCATATCTTTTTGATTTGCTCCGGAGGCCTTTAACCTGTTATCTGGGAGTTTGCAGGGGTCTAACAATTAGCTGACGAAAAAAGAAACATCATGCCAAAAAGCCGCATGCACTTGACATAAAATTTCTTAGGAACTATCATCGGGGATATTAATAATACTTACAGCTAGGGAGAAGGATGATGATCGGAGTTGACGAGGCGTGTCGAATTATATTGGAGAATGTTAGCACACTGCCCTCCAAAACGGTAGACATAAGAGATGCCGTAGGCCTCTGCCTTGCAGATGACGTCGTATCAGACATTGACATGCCGCCTTTTGACAAATCAGCCATGGACGGTTTCGCCATGATTGCCGAAGACACCGCCGCTGGGGCAGAGTTAGAGGTGGTAGAGAATGTAGCTGCCGGGTTTTTGCCCCAAAAGACGGTTGGGAAGGGCCAATCATCAAAGATAATGACCGGTGCCTCGGTGCCTCCAGGCGCTGATTCGGTGATAAAGGTTGAAGACACAGAAGGGCTTGACGACGGACGTGTAAGGCTCCTGAAGCGGGTGAAAAAGGGGAATAACATCTGCCGGAAGGGGGAGGACTTCAAGTTGGGGCAGGTTGTCCTGGAAAAGGGAAAGACCTTGAGACCACAAGAGATAGGTGTGCTGGCTATGGTCGGCGTAAAAAAGGTCAAGGTCTTTGCGCCCCCAACGGTGGGTATCGTATCCACTGGGGATGAGCTAGTGGGAATAGGCGAAAAGCCGAAAGCCGGTCAGATTAGAGACAGCAACAGTTACAGCCTTGCGGCCCAGGCAAAACAGGTCCATGTAGAGATTGAGTTCTTGGGCAATGCTAGGGATAAGAAAAGCGAGATGTTGCCTTTGATAAAGAAGGGGCTAAAGAGGGACATCTTAATTATGACGGGTGGCGTGTCTATGGGTGAATATGACCTTGTGGTCGACGTGGATATATTATTCCACAAGGTGGCCCTTCGTCCCGGAAAGCCCATTGTGTTTGGGAAAAAAGACAAGACCCTGGTGTTTGGCCTACCTGGGAACCCTGTGGCCACGTATGTAAACTTTGAGTTGTTTGTTAGGCCGGCTATTCGCAAGATGATGGGTTTTGCAGACGTTTGCCGGACCGTAATAAGGGCAAAAATGGAGGTAAAGCTGTCCCGAAAGAGGGCACGCAGAGAGTATAGACCCGCCCGCTTGAGAATGGAGGACGGGAAGTTTTATGTGGCCCCCGTTGAGTGGCATGGCTCGGCAGACCTCCTGGGAACAACACGGGGGAACGCCCTCCTTATAATCCCGGAGCAGATAGAAAGTATGTCACCGGGCGATGAGGTCGAGGTAATGGTTACTGAAGAGCTTTAGCGACTTGAGCGATTAATACAAAACCGTGACTACTAAAGGCGTCTCCCAAGGCCCAGACACTCGTTTAGATTGGACGCACTATCTCTGGAAGGACCTTCCTGTTGTAATCCTTACCGTTTTTTTTCTCTCTCTGTCCTACCCTGAGCCGGACATGGGCCACTTTGCATGGATTGCCCTGGTGCCGTGGTTTGTACTCATAGGCCTGAGGGAGTCTCCACCTATATTTGCCTCCTTTCTTATCGGGACGGGGTTCTTTGTATACAATTCATATTGGCTTGGTTATGTGACATATGCGGGCTGGTTGGGGTTGAGCTTCTACCAGGTGGCCTATTTTGTGGCCTTTGGTATTGCGTGCAACTTTCTGTACAGGGCCCTTGGGGCCCCTCTCTTTGTCTTTGCACCATTTCTCTGGGTTTCGCAGGAGTATCTGCGGAGCTTTGTCCTTACTGGTTTTCCGTGGTTCTTCCTCGCGCACACGCAGTACAGCTATCTGTCCAGCATACAGATAGCCGACATAACGGGCGCCTACGGGGTGTCGTTTATGGTGGTGATTATTAACGCGTGCTTTGCCGAGGGCATACTACGCTGGTGGCGAGGCAAGACACCTCACATGCCCTTTACCCTTGCCTTCGTCATCGCCCTGGTGCCTCTTTCCTATGGTATGTTCCGCCTTGCCGGACTGGGCATAGAGGAAGGGCCTCGACTCAGTGTAGTACAAGGAAATATCCCCATATCCCTTAAGATGGACGAACGACTTGAGCAGAGGAAGGCAAATCTTAACAAATATCTTGAACTGTCCAGAAAGGTGAAGGCGGGCTCTACTGACCTCGTGGTATGGCCGGAGACCATGGCGCCAGGGCTCTTAAATATAGACCCAAAGCTCTTCGGAAGGGAGATAGACTACCTGAGCCAGTCCTCATTGATGGAACTCGCAAAGGAACTCCAGACATACCTGCTTGTAGGCGGAATAGCAATGGAGACAGATAAAGACGAGACATTCTATAACAGCGCCTTCCTTTATAATCCGGAAGGGAGGCTTGTTGACAGATACGACAAGCTCCATCTAGTACCCTTTGGTGAGTACACACCGCTTAAGGAATACTTTCCGTTTCTCAGGAAGATGGTTCCCTACCAAATAGGGCTTTCGCCAGGAAGCGAATGGCGCATGCTTGCCATTAAGACCCGTGAGGAAAGTGAAGTCCGGTTCGCCACCCTTATCTGTTACGAGGATACAGTCCCGCAACTGGCCAGGAGGTTTAAGAATCTGGGGGCCGATTTCATGATAAACATCACAAATGACGGCTGGTTTGGTGACAGTGCGGAGTTAGACCAACACCTGGCCATCATGGTCCTGAGGGCGGTGGAGAATCGTGTGGGGATAGTTAGAGCGGGTAATACCGGCATCTCCGCCTTTGTGGCCCCTACGGGGGATGTCTACAAATTGCTCCATAAAGAAGGGAAACGCAGGGAGATAGAAGGCATCCTGGAGGCAAACGTGCTCATCTCGCCGGGAGGAAAGAGCTGGTACACTGCCCACGGTGACATATTTGCCAAGCTGTGTTTGGCAATCTCTTTCGGGTTATTGATTGGTCCCGTCATTAGGCGATTTTACGCTTGACAGGGCTCTATGTGGTAATATAATCAGCATTTATAGGTGAAGGGGAATGGCGATGAATAAAGAAAACACATAAAGAGTAGTACCAGGCTCTGGGGAAAAATTTTTTGGCCTGGCCGGTCAATATGTGGCACTCAGAAGGAAAAATGGTGCTATAAGTAGGACATAGGCTCCTTCTAATTTTGTGGGGTAGACCATGCATCCAGTAGATTTCTTTATGGGAGTAATGACGTCGGACATGGGCATCGACCTGGGCACCGTAAATACGCTGATTTGCATGCCTGGTCATGGGGTGGTTCTGTTTGAACCAAGCGTGGTGGCGGTGCGGCCAGGGACGAGCGAAGTACTGTTGAATGGAAAGGCTGTAGGGAACACTGCGAAGGCCATGTTGGAGAAGGCGCCTTCCACCATATCCGTGACAAGGCCGTTAAAGGACGGGGTTATTGCCGACTTTGATCTGACCGAGGCCATGCTCAAGTACTTTATACGCAAGGTGCATAAGAGGAAGTGGGGCGTAAAGCCGCGGGTAATAATAGCCATACCTGCCGGCATAACGGCCGTAGAGAAACGCGCTGTGGTGAACTCTCTGGAGAGGGCTGGTGCGCGAGACGTGTATCTAATCAGCGAGCCAAAGGCCGCTGCTATAGGTTGTGGGCTGCCTATAAGTGAGCCTATGGCCCACATGATTATAGACATCGGTGGCGGCACTACAGAGGTGGCCGTCATATCTCTGGGCGATATCTTCTCCCAGACAAGCCTGCGTGTGGCAGGTGACGAGATGGACGAAGCCATAATAAAATACATGAAGGCAAACTATAACATAGAGATTGGCCACCGTACGGCTGAAAGCACAAAGATAGAGATTGGCTCTGTGTATCCAACCAATGGTGAGACCACAATGAAGGTGAGGGGGAGGGATGCCATTGCCGGCCTGCCCAGGTCTGCTGAAGTTAGCTCTGAGGAGATGAGGGAGGCCCTGAGAGGGCCAGTGGACCAGATTATTGATGCAGTAAAGACGGTGCTTGAGCGAACGGCTCCGGAACTGGCATCAGACCTGCTGGAACACGGTATGGTGCTGGCAGGTGGCGGGGCGCTTCTGCGGGGATTGGACAGGCTGCTACAACAAGAGACGGGTGTACCTGTCCGTGTGGCAGAGGACCCAATTACCGCAGTGGCGAGGGGCACTGGTGTGCTGCTTGAAAATCTAGACCTTTATAAAGATGTATTAAGGGATGAGGAAGCGGAGGAATAGGAGAAAACGTTTTCTAAAGATATTCTTGCCGGCAATCATTCCACTGATAGTGTGCCTGTCGCTGCTGGCCCTTCCGTTTAAATTCTCCAGTCACATAAAGACCACCCTCTCCAGGCCTCTTGTGCCCGTCCAGAAGGCGTTTCTCACAGCGGGCAATACGGTAAAGAGGGCCTTTCTCTGGATACCACAATCATGGAACACCTATGGTAAAGTACGTGACCTGGAGGAGGAAGCGTTTCTCCTGGAGAACATGGTTGTGGTTCAAAAGGCGACTATAGACCGCTTGGAGACGGAGTTGGCCTCGGTAACGGAATATTATAATGACGACAATTTGGGACAAAGGCCACTTCTGGCAAATGTTGTGGCTTATGACACATCGGACCTGAGAAAAAGTATGTTGATAGATATCGGCTCACGGCACGGCGTTACCGAGAACAGCGTGGTGGTTGCTGATGCTGCATTGGTAGGAAGGGTCTCATCTGTCGGTAAGTCCACCAGCAGGGTGCTCTTAATAACGGACCCTGCCTCAAAGGTGCCTGCACGCATCTTAGAAACGGATGATGTGGGTGTAGTGGAAGGTGGTTCTGAGGGTATGTGCAGGCTCAAGTACCTGTCAAGATGGGGACAGAGGGTGGAAAAGGGATATAAAGTGGTGTCCTCACCGATAGGTGGAGTATTTCCTGACGCACTCTTCATTGCCACCGTGGCAGAGGACATTGAGGACGAAGGCTCGCCTTACAAGGCGCTGAAACTGAGGCCCAGGGTAGACCCTGCCAGGGTTAACACCGTTATGGTACTCAAGAAATAGTTCTCCGCCGATACGAAAACTACCCTTTAGGAGTCCAGTCCGCCTGGGGGGGATCAATGGACTCCAAAGTTTTATATTTTTCGGAGGTCTTAAGAAAAAAATTCAAATGCTATGGTTAATTCTTACAGCCTGCGCATTATTTATCTCCGTTCTGGAGAGCACGACCTTCAGTCAGATAGGGTTCCTTGGTATTAAGCCGGACTTTTTCCTTATCTTCGCAGTGCTTTCTGCACTGAACCTTGACCTTCCCGAGGCCAGTCTATCTGCCTGCCTAATGGGCCTCTGCAAGGACATCCTTTCAGAGGGACCCCTGGGCATGAATGCCTCTTTCTTTATTGGGGTTGCAATCCTGATAGGCCTATCAAGGCACAAGATATATACAAACAATATATTGGTGCAGCTGCTTATTGTCCTTATTGCCTCTATCGTTTACCGTGGGGGTTCTGCGCTCGTCGTATGGCTTTCCTACGGGACTCTTTCCACACTGCCCACGGTT
>JBHICS010000040.1:0-7519 GCA_046759685.1 Candidatus Brocadiales bacterium
ATCTTATATAAGGGGTGGTGGTAATGCATGTTAGTGTGATACTTAGTACGTACAACAGGGCGAGGTATCTGGAGCTAAGTCTCCTGGGATACATGAGACAGACCCATAGGGATTTTGAGCTGGTTATCGTCGACGACGGCTCCACGGACGGTACCGGTACGGTCATTGAGAGGTACAAGGCCATTGCACCATTCCCCATAAAGTACCTGTGGCAGGAGGACAAGGGCTTTAGAAAGGCCATTATACTCAACGAAGGGATAAAGGCCTGTCGGCACGATTATGTCATCTTCTCTGACGGTGATTGCATACCCAAGCCTGATTTTATCCAAGCCCACGTATCGAATTCTGGCGGGAGCTATTTCCTTGGGGGTGGACATGTCCGACTCCCAAAAGACTATAGCGACGGCCTAACGACCGAGGCCGTCTCAAATGGGCTCTTTGAGCAATACCTAACCCCTAATATTATAACAGGGCTTAAGTGGAAGCAGAGGAAGAACATTTTTTACATGTTGGTGCGAAAGAAGCGAAGGCCAAAGTTCCTGGGGCTGAATTTTTCTGTGCCGAAAAGGGCACTATACGAGGTCAATGGATTTGATGAAAACTACACGGGCTGGGGACAGGAAGACAGCGACCTCAGGGAGAGGCTAAAGAGGTCTGGCCTGAAACCAAAGTCTATTTTAACCCAGGCCATAGTCTTTCACCTCTACCATAAGCCACACTCCACCAAGGCCGCCAGACCAAACTTCTCATACTCCAGACGCAAGAATATTCCCATCCGCTGCATAAACGGTATTGAAAAACCACCTCAAGCTGCCGCCCCATTGCAGTAGCCGCGGTATTCACACCACTCGCAGTGTGGGCCTTTCCTCTCCGGGTAGGTACCCTCTTCCTGTGTCTTGAAGAATGATTCCAGTTTATCCTCAAGCCCCTTCATTGTCCTGGGTGACGTGTCCACATGCACGGCCTCCTTTGAGGCAATAAAAAACAGGACGGTCTCAAGCGGTTTTTGTCCATAAATGGCCTCTACCGCCAAGCTGTATAGCTGCATCTGGAACTCGTAACCCTTCATCTCCTTCGGGACGACAGGGGAAGATTTATAATCGAGTAGATGCCAGCCTGTGCCACTTGGAGAGAAAAGGAGGTCTATCTTTCCCCTAATGGGGTTTCCCCCATGATTAAAGACAAAGGGTAGCTCCCTCTCCACCCTTTGTGAGGTCTTTACCATATAGCCCACAGGGCTGGAGTAGAAATCCATCACCCATCGTGTAACTACATCAATTTGTTCCTGTTTAGGTTCTCTAATTAAGGCCTCATCAAAGACCTGCAGAATGATCTTCCGCAGCACCGGTTCTTTGTAACTGGGCCGATATCGTTCAAGGGCTGTGTGGGCTATGTTCCCCAGGATATCCCGCCTGATTTCGTCGGTCTCGCCCTGGTCAACAGCAGCCTCTTCCGCAAGTTCAGCGTGTATTACAGGCAACCCAAGGCGATGTCCAAGGTGATATAGTCTGGGACACAAGAGAAAGGACATAATTTCAGTAACAGAGTACACATAATCTCCCTTGCTACCGGTCCCAAGGGTTGTTTTTGCTAGCGAAAGGATATCTTTCGTGGATGGAGTAGCCCCTGGCGGGAGCCCGAGTTTTTTCCCTCCCAAGACCTTTTGCTTATCTTGTGCAGGTAATTTTTTAAATGGCGGACGGCCCTTGTGTTGAACACCATCGGTGATTACCCTAAGCCTGCCGCCGTTATTCCCGAATGTAATTGACTCCGGCATCTCCTCATTAGGGCCTAATGGCAGGTCCAGATTTTCAGCCAGGACCTTTAACCATGCCCCCTTCTTGTCGGAACCCCGTGCCCCGCTAAGGAGAAGATGTTCCTCGGCACGGGTCAGGGCAACGTAGAAGACCCGTTCCATCTCCTCTTCTTCCCTTTGCCTACGGTCCTCTGCTATCCGATAATAGCTGCGGGTATCTTCCCGGTTCCTTGTGGCAGGGTTAAGCACCTTAAATCCCAGGCCTGCCTTTTTTGAGAATGTAAGGTCATCTGTTCTGTTAAATTCTGCCCTGTTCAGGTCCGCCAGGGCCACTACGGGAAATTCAAGTCCCTTTGCTGCATGGACGGTCATCAGCTTTACTACGTCGCTTTTCTCCACGTCCACGGGCGCCTCAGACTCTCTCGTCTCCATAATTCTCAGGTCTGAGATGATCCTGAAAAATTCGTTGAGTCCGGAAAATCCCTTCTTATCCAGGTCCCTGGCCAGTTCCACAATCTTCCTTATATTTGCGTGCTTTTGTCTTCCCGACGGCAGGGCCAACATCTTAGTATCAAAATCGGTTTTATCTATTACGGCGTCCGTAAGGGAATCTACCGGAAGCCTTCCCTTGAGGTTCCTGAAGCCCCTCAACAGCCCTGCAAACCTTAAGAGTCTGTCCCTGTGCAGTGGTTCTATTTCTGGTATCCGGTCTGCATGACTGGTGGTGTAGAACAGTTCTTCTCCATTATTATTCTTATCATTGCTGTAGTGCGCCAACCAGAACAGACATTCATCACTTATACCCACAAAAGGAGAACGCAGAACAGCGGCAAGCCTTATCTCATCCAGAGGGTTGTCAATTACCCTCAAGAAATTTACGAGGTCCGTCACCTCTCTCGTGTTATACAGGCCCCTTCCTCTAACAATAAAGAAGGGGATATTCAGCTCTGCCAGGGCCCGTTCGTATAACTTTATGTCAGCCGTCCTGCGGAGCAGGATGGCGAAATCACCGTAGGACACGGGAGCATCCGCATTGGGCCCGTCTAATCGGGTAATCTTGACCTCTTTGTTCTCAACTATATCGTGTATGCGCCTGGCAAGTACGGTGGCCTCCAGCCGTCGGGCCTCGTCCATGTTGCTTCCCTTGGTCAGGATTAGCTCCACGGAGGGGCCTTCTTTCCCTTTAAAGCGTGAGGCCGCAACAAGCTCCGAGTGTTCTACCTGGCCGCTGCCCTCAGGAATGGCCTTACAGACATTATTAATAAAATCAATTATTTCTGGCCTGGTCCTAAAATTCGAGTTCAGCGGTATAATAGCGCCGCCTTTCTTTTCTACCTCCTTTCTGTGCTGGAGAAATACCTCCAAGTCAGCATCCCTGAATCCATAGATTGACTGCCGGGCGTCTCCCACCACAAACAGGTTCCCATCCGACCTAAGGAGGTCTATAAGGGTCTTCTGCAGCTTATTGGTATCCTGAAACTCATCCACAAGGATGTACTTGAATTTCTCCCTGAGCTCCTGCCTTACGTGTGGTGTCGTCCGCAACAGTTGGATAGCCTTCTCTACGAGGTCGGAGAAATCCAGTGCACTTCGAAACCGTTTCTCCTCTTCGTATTTTCTGGTCAGCTCTACCAAAAATTTCCTTAAAACCAGCCATACCCCTACAGCCTCTCGCTCGAAGAAGAGCATGCGGAGTTCCGGGAAAAGATTTTCGCGCAGGTCTTTAAGGTCGTCTTTTACGAATCCGGAGACTGTGAGCCTTCCGTGCAGTTTTAACACCTCATCAATGCGATTTATGTGGTCTACCGTCAGCCCCTCCGGTGATGCATGGGCAAGATGAACAATCGGCAACAGTGAAGAGGTAATCGCGCTGAGCTTCACTGATGTCTTTTCCGAAATTGACTCTGAACTCATATGTTCCTTCAAGTCATCAAGACAGGCAGAAATTTTTCCCAGTACGGTTTTTATCTCTTGGGGTCCAACATCCGCATGAGGTATGTCCTGTGGGACAGCACCAGTGCTTCGTATCTTGCCCATAATGTTGATGGCAGCCTCCTCAAGGCGCTCGCAGTGGAGTCCTTTAAGAAGGACGTCAAAGTCCTTGGGGTTAGGCGTCTTCCATTCCATGAGAAGGGCCTCGGCCATGTTACGCTGCAGGTACCGAGATTCGTATTCGTCTAAAACGGTGAATTCCGGGTCTACGTCTACCTCAAGTGCATGTTCTCTCAGGAGTCTGGCAGAGAAGCTGTCTATGGTGGAAAGATAGGCGGACTCTATATCACGCAACTCTCGTTCAAGGCCCGGTTTCTCAAATCGGTCCGCTATCCTCTGCTTCATCTCGTTTGCGGCCTTTTCAGTAAAGGTAATGGTCAGGATGTCCTGGATAGGCGTCTTTTTGTTGACCACTAGATTGACAAAACGCTCTACAAGGACACGGGTCTTTCCGGAACCTGCACCTGCGGTGACGCAGATATCCCGCCCGACGAGATCTACAGCCTTCTTCTGTGTATCGGTAAGAAAATGGGCCTTTGCCGGACTCATTTGTCTTTCTTCCCTACGGACCACTTTTCAAATCTGCATACGTCCAGAAAATCACACTTGCCCTCTACGCACCTCTGAGTGTCCCTGGGCGATACGTCCTTATTCCCCGACACGATGCCGCTGACATATCTTTGAATATGGGCCTTTGAGTGCTTGAGTAGTGCCTCTATGTCCTTTTCGTCCATAAAGAACGAGCCCCTTTCAGGAAGCGATGGTGCCCACAGTTTGACTCGAGATTCCAGTATACCGCTTCTTTCAGGTGGTCTTAGTGGATATAGCTGTGCCCCTATCGGTCTCATATGGAGGCATTCTCTGGTCGCCATCAGGTATATGGGTAGTTGGAGGTCCACACCTTCTTCTTCAATCTCCTTTAATTTGCCCTTGTTAAGACCACCTCTGGAGTATTTATAGTCAAGCACCAGCCCGATGCGCTCGCCGTCTACCTCCGCTACGTCTATCCTGTCTATCCTCCCCCTTATCCTGATGGTGCCTTGTTCCCCGTCGTGAATCTCAAGGACTGGTTCGCCGTTGCCACCAAAGGATTTCTCAAAATATTCGGGTCTTAGCGGGAGGAGGGTTTCGTATTGCTTGTCTTTATCCACCAATGCCAGTAATGACCGTAGCATCTCATCTCTAAGCCGCAACTCATTCAGCCCCAGACGAATCCCGCGTGTCTTTCCGTTAAAAACGCCTTCGAAGGTCCTTTTAATATCTTTATCCTTATACTTGTAGTATTTCATAAGTGTTTCGTGAACAATATCGCCCTGCAGGGTAGGGCTCAGCCCATCCTCCGCAAGTGATTCAAGGGCCTTCAGTCTTAGTATATGCCTTGAGAAGTGAAGGAAGGGGCATTGTGCATAATCTCTGAACTGGGTGGCCCTGTACGACGGGAATATCTCCTCTATAATCTTGCGGTGTGCCCCTATGTCCCCCGCCTCAGGGGTACCCAGGGCTACCTTGAGGTCTTCGATAAGTACCGGGTCGTCCGCACGGAGGTCATTATATGTAGAGCGCGCCAGAATATGGTATGTCTCCTTATTACTGTCTTTCCTGTAAGGTGTATTCAGGTAATAACAGACGAAATTCCGCAGGTCCTTCCGCGTCATGACGTTCTCAGCCGCAGGGATAAGGTCTGAAGGGGTCCTTCTCAAGAAGATGTCTTTGAAACCCTCGGGGCTGAAGAGTCTTTCCACCTCCCTGATGAAAAAGGACGGTACGTTGGGGTTGCCACGGCTGTCCGCTGTGGGATAGGAAAGAATGAGCCTTCTTCTGGCCCTGGTAAGGGCAATATAGAAGAGAAAGCGTTCTTCCTCACCCGTGTTTTTCAGGAGCTCCTTGAGGTTTGTCCCCGTCAAATCCTTTAGCCGTCGCCGCTCTTTGTCCTTGAGAAATGGATTCTCGCGACCCTGCCTGGGAAACTGCCTCTCCAGTAGCCCGCCTACGAAGATGACCGGAAGCTCCCACTGCCGGGCCTCAAGGGCATCTATTACGTTGACCACGTCGTGCCTCTTGTCCTTAAGTGCGTACGATGAGGCGGAGAGGGTATAGGTCAGTTCTTCCATGAAATTGCTGAATGTAATGGGCCTCTCTCCCAGCACCCGTGCCAGGTAATCAAGGACAGACAGAAACAACCGTAGCTCCTGTGCCTCTCTTTTAATAAGGTCTTCATATGACGGGTCTGTCGCCCCGGTCAACGTGATGCATTCGCCTGTCAGTCTGAGGAACCACCGTCTGAAGGCGTAGGCAGGTTTTGGCGTGGCTATCTCTTTCTCCAACTCTACCAATTTTTCAAAGAACTCCTTCACCCCAGGCCACGGCCCTTCCTCAGCCAGTTTTAGCCACCTGTCACTACCAGTCATAAACCCCATCTTCAGGGACTTGCGTTCCAGCTGGTCCACCTCTTGCGGCGGCAGGCAGATAGTATAGGGGGACTTAATGGCCTTGTTTACATATTCACCCTCCCACTGCGTGGTGAATATGTTGGCCAGATTTGTTACGGCCTTGATTAAAGGGCTCTCTATGAGGGGTCTTTTGACGTAGAGGCGCACCGGGATGCCGTATTTGGGAAAGACCGTCTCTATAAGTTCATAGTAGGGTGTTATGTCCCTTAGTATTATCCCTATATCGTTAAACCGCGCAGTGCCCTCTGAGACCATTCTATATATATGGCGCGCCATCTGTTCTACCTCATCCTCTATGTTAGCCGCCGCTATCAGCTCGAGCTCATCGTTTGTCTTCGAGGTGGTAGCGACAGGTTTCTTGGCGAACAGGTGTCTCTCCACGTGGGCAAGCGTCTTGCTCGATGCGAAGCGCTTAGAGACGGAGCCAGTCAGTGGTATCTCCTCAAAAAATCCCAAGGGGCTTAGTTGCTCATATACCTCTCTGCACCTCTGGAATATGGGCGAATCCGGAGACTTCAGGTCAAGAACCAGACTTATGTAGACATTGGGAATCCTTTGGACCAGAATCTTTAGTAGCCTGAATTCTACAGGAGTGAAGCTGTGGAAGCCGTCAACAATAAGCATATCCTTTTCCCGCAAAACGGACGTATCCGCTTCAAGCCGCCTCAACGCTGCGTTCAGGATATCGTCCTCGTCACAGAGCCTTTCTTTTTTAAGAGTCTCCTGAAAGCGGGAATAGGTCTCGACCAGCGCCCGATATTTTTCCTGTAAGGCGGGTGCGGTTGGTCTGCCTTTAGCAATAAGTTTGTCAATCCTGGCCTCAAACTCGGAGGGATACAGTGAATCCTCTTTCAGTTCCTTAATAAACCTTAACAGGGCAAGACGAAATCCCCGATACTTCCATGAGTTGCCCATACAATCCGGAGTATTTTTTTCCAGGAGGGCCTTCAGTATCGATTCCTTTTCTAATTCAGCAACAACCTTGCCTGGGAGCTCTTGGCCCAAGATCTCTCTGGCCAGTTGCGAGAACGTAAAGAGGCTGTTGTCAACGAAACCCCTAGCAGGGCCTGTTCGTATGATTACGTCCTTGAGGTGTTCTACCTGGCTGTGTGTGGGGAGGAGAAATATCGCCTTGCCTGTGCTAGAGTCCTTGATGTAACGGTAGAACTTCTCCAGCACAAAAGCGGTCTTACCGCTGCCGGCACGGTCCAAGATAAGGAACTTTTCACCCATCGATGAGACTTCTAATTGGGTACATTCGTGAATGTAGGGGCATCCGCCTCAGGCGGACAACGTGCCCCTACATGATTTTATAGAAAAT
>JBHICS010000041.1:0-7497 GCA_046759685.1 Candidatus Brocadiales bacterium
CAGGGTATTAGGTCAACTCTATAAGAAAATGGGTAAGTAGTGGTGCGGGATTTCCTTAATGGAAGAGGTCGTGTTAATGAGTAGTATTTGATATGTGGAAATAAAAAAGCCAGGTATCGCCCCCCTATACCTGGCCACATGGGGTGAATGAAACAACCCCGCGAAGACAAGGAGTTGCAATTTCAATGCCAAGCTACAGGACGTTTGCAAGATTGGTACAACAATAGACTATATCCTCGGCTTGAGCATGCAAGGCATTGTATAAATAAGACTTATGCCTAGTGAAAAATTGCGCTCCGCAAGGCGACCATGGTTGAGACCGATTCTCATGCTAGCGCTGGCATGTATAATAACACGACAATGTGCATGGTTTTAGCTTGATTTCTAATACCGGCAGGTTATACTTCCCCTGGCAGGCTTACACTTAAAAGCGGTCTTGCAGCACACGGTTAAAAGCCTCTAGAGGGGGGTACATGATAATGGCAGGGGGCCCCATACTAGACAACAGGCTACCGGACGCTTCTCTGAGTACTCCACGGTTTTAAAAAGTCTCACCGTTATTTAAATATGACCGGGAGGTAATTATGAGACTCGCCATAACCCTTTTGGCTTCACTATCACTGTTCCTTTCCCTTTCAGACATATGCCATGGCAGGCTTGAGGAAGCGCCGTGGCCGATGTTTCAGCATGACATACACCATACCGGTGACTCGGTCATCCGGGGCTGTTGGGAGGCGTCTCAGAACCGCCCAGAAAGGAAGCTGTGGATGTCATTTACGTTGGCTCAATGGACAGCTATCTCTATGCCGCCGGCACTGATGGCCAACTTAGATGGCGCTTTAAGGCCGGTGGTGGAATAGAAGACAGTCCTGCGCTGGCGATGGATGGGACTATATATGTGGGTTCTGCCGACAATAAGCTCTATGCCATTAGTCCGAAGGGTGAGTTGAAATGGACTTTTGTTACGGGCTGGCACATATACAACTCTCCCACTGTTGGGAGGGACGGCACCATATACGTAGGCGGTGGCAGCTTTTTATTTGCGCTAAGCCCCGATGGTAATCTGAAATGGAAGTTTCGTACGGAAGACAACATTTACTCCTCCCCAACTATAGGCAGAGACGGCACTATATATGTAGGCTCGGATGATTACAGGCTTTATGCAATAGGCCCAGACGGCCAGCTGATTTGGCGTTTTGCTGCTGGTGACTGGATACGTTCGTCGCCGGTTATCGGCTTAGACGATATCATCTACTTTGGCTCAAGTGACGGTGCACTCTATGCCTTGGATACGGAAGGCAAGCTGGAGTGGAAATACAGCACAACGTGGCAGATAAGTGCCTCCCCAGCAATTGGTGATGACGGCACCCTTTATGTGGCTTCGTTAGACGGCAGCCTGTATGCAATAAGTAAGGAGGGCTATCTTAAGTGGCGATATGAGACGGACTATATGATAGAGTCTTCTCCCGTAATCGCTGAGGACGGAACGGTTATCGTGGGGTCGGGAGATGGTAAACTCTATGCTATAAAACCCGATGGAACATTAAAATGGGCCTTCGAAACGGGAGAAAGCATTCGCTCTTCTCCTGCCATAGGCACCGACGGCACTATATATGTGGGCTCTGCCGACAACAAGCTCTACGCAATAAGACCTGATGGCACGCAGAAGTGGGCCCTGGCCACAGGCAGCTGGGTCGTCGGCTCACCAACCGTTATCTGCCCCACTTTCCTGCTTGCGCAGTTGGATGCACGCAAGGAGTCTATGGAGGTACAGGTCTATTGGATATACATTGAGTATGACCTGTATGAAGCGGGAGAAACGGTGTCTTCTTATGTAGCAGAGATAAACCCCAAACACCTCACAGAGGATTTCAGAGACTCCATAATACGAGGGGTGGAGGGCGTGCTGTTAGGCATGGTCAAGAGTCAGGTCGTGGCATCTACTGTGGAGTTGCCGGGTTTTGAGCTTAAAAGACTGGAGAATAATGTCGTACAAGGTGCACATGAACTCGATGACACTAAACGTATAATACGTCGCGTCTATCCTAACCTCTTCAAAGATCAACCCTGAGGCCCTTGCCTCTGGCAAAAATCTCTCCAGAGACCGCCTTACTGCAAAAAAGGCAGGCAAAAAGAAGCCTCTACACTTCTTAAGAGAGCTCTGAAAAAGTCTGCGAATCCCTTCCCTTACCCCTCCCTCCCCTCCCCCCTCAAGGGGGACGGAGAATTGGGCCTGAACTTCATAAAATGGTAGTCTTGCAGGGGTCTCCTTAAGATATACAAGGCTTAAAGTAAGGCCAGGTTGCGCCACTCACTACGGAGATGAAGGAACGGGCTCAAAATAGGCTAAGAACAGCCAGAAGGCGGGCCGCAAAAACCACTTTTATGATCAAAAATAAAAAAAGGGAGCCAAAGGTGCACTTCTCTACCTTCTACAACGTCTTTAATACTCAACTACTTATGTGGGCCCTTTGCCCACAGGCCCTTTCCTGGGCTAGGGTTGATGGAAGATTTGCCGCGTACACCTTTGGTTCCCATCTTGCCGATTGGAAGAAGTATACCACACTTCTTCAGAAAAGCAAACGGGGCTATAGTTTTTACAAGTATTTCCGAATTAATCTTTGAAGTGAGCCCCTACCCCCCCTTCAGGAAGTAGTCCATAAGCTCATGGCCCTTGCTGAAGCTGAAACCTGTACTAAGGGCATTGGACTCGGTGAAGGTGAGCCCGGAAGTGGGCCCTATTCCAGTACCGCAGATTGCTAAAGGCACCGGCTCGTCTGAGTGAGTCCTTTTCTGGATGACGGTGTAGTGGTCGGGCATGAATAATACCCGATACTCATCATATGTCTTCAACGCCTCCAGTACCGGGCCGAGGACGTAGGTATCTATATTTTCTATCGCACGAATCTTTTCTCGCACATCACCCTGGTGACCGGCCTCGTCCGGGGCCTCAACGTGGACCAGCACTATATCGTGGCCCTTCAGGGCCTCAACGGCGTACTGACCCTTTGCCGCATAATCAGTATCCAGATAGCCAGTAGCGCCGGGGACCTCAACAATATCCCAGCCGAGGTATCTGCCCAAACCCCTTATGAGGTCAACGGCGGTAATAACGGCACCGGTTGCTATACCATACCTCTCCCTAAACGTTGGGATGGACGGCCTTCTCCCTTGTCCCCACAGCCAAATCATGTTGGCTGGAGATTTTTTCAGACTCAACCTGCGCCGGTTTACAGCGTGTCTGGACAGGATAGGGTTGGAGTCTTCCATAATCTTCACCAGCAACTCACTTCCCCTGCCCTTCGGGAGGTTTTTCTTTACTGACATGCCCATAATGTCATGGGGTGGGATACACCGTGCACTCATGTCCCGGTGTCGCTGGTAGAGCATTATGTTTCTGTAGCTCTTGCCGCTATGGAAGCTAATCGCATCGTCAGAGAGCTTCTCCTGCAATAGGGTGATTAGCGCCCCAGCCTCCTCGTCGGAGATATGCCCTGCACTAAAGTCCTCTAGGACGTCATCCATGACGGTAACCAGGTTGCAGCGAAAGGCCCAGTCCTCGGGCCCTAGCTCTATGCCAAGGTTTACTGCCTCTATCGGCGCCCTGCCCGTGTAGTACTTTTTAGGGTCGTACCCGAGGAGACAGAGGGTGGTAACGTCGCTCCCAGGTTCAAAACCCCTGGGAACGGTCCTGGCAGTACCCAGACGGCCAGAACTGGCCACATAGTCGCCGTTTGGGATAGCGGCCTCCTCAACAGGTGTCTTGCCGCCCAGCTCATCCTGAGGGTAATCGGCCATACCGTCTGCTATTACTATTGCGTATTTCAATTTCCTTGTCCCCTTTCTCACGCTATTTTTAACCAAGCCCATAACCTTGTCAATCACTAAAAATCCTTGACATCCCACGCGCCTTATGATAGAAGCCCTATTCTAAGAGGAAGTGCGAAGGGACCTTATAGTAGAATGCGCCCGCTATAGATACCCTGATAGCACTGTAAGACCTTACACAATGGACCATCCGAGCTCCTTGAATCGCTCTCCCAGACAATACCTTTTCCCTTCAAAAGATAGACCACAGACACCTCTTTGGGCATATAAAATTGAGTGCACTAGCTGAGTTTATAAAGACGCTTAGTAAGAGACCCGGTATATCTATAAGCGGCAGTTTTCTTATAATCATATTCGTGGGTGCATGCCTTCTCAGCCTCCCGCAGGCTACATCCACCGGGGAGAGGACGCCATTTATAGATGCCGTATTTACCGCCACCTCCGCCACCTGTGTTACGGGTCTAATTGTAAGGGATACCGGACAGTATTTCTCTACATTCGGCCAGGTGGTCATACTGCTACTCATACAAGTGGGGGGGTTGGGCATAATGACACTGGCGGCCTTTTTTGGTGCAGTGTTTGCTGGAAGGCTTAGTGTATCACAACAAGCCGCAGTAAAGGAAGTGTTGGACGTAACGTCCGTGGAGGAGGTCTTTCGTCTACTACGCTTCATCGTCGTTGTCACATTATTATTTGAGGCCATCGGCTTCTGTGCCTTACTACCGGTGTGGATGGGAAATACCGACAGCCTTGGAACCGCGCTCTTTTACTCCCTCTTTCACTCCGTTTCAGCCTACTGTAATGCGGGATTCTCCCTCTTCAGCGACAGCCTCGTGGGCTACCGTGAAAACGTCCTTTTAAACTCCATAGTGACCTCTCTGATAATCATGGGGGGACTGGGTTTTTACGTGCTGGCCAATCTATACTACTCCTTTCTTCTATCCCCCAAAAATAGGCACGAAGGGGGCCTCACCTTACACACCCAGCTAGTGCTCATTTCTTCGGTAATTTTGATAGTTCTGGGCGCTGCATGTTTCTATCTCTTTGAGAGGAACCACTCCCTGGCTACCTTGGGACCATTCCACCAATTTCAGACCTGCTACTTCCAGTCAGTAACGGCCAGGACCTGCGGTTTTAATACTGTCGATATTGGCAACCTTGCCTCCCCGACCATTCTCCTGCTTATGTTCCTTATGTTTATCGGAGGCTCCCCGGGCAGTACTGCCGGTGGGATAAAGACCACGGTCATTGCACTAGTGGTGACCGCCACCTACAGCTTCCTAAAGGGAAGAGACCAGGTAGCATTCTTTGGCCGTACCATACCGAGATTTATTATTCAGAGGGCATTTGCCATTCTTATTTGCTCTTTTACAGCTATATTGATATCTTCTATAATATTGCTGAGCGTAGAAGAGGCGACCTTCGAACAAATCCTTTTTGAGGTATTTTCTGCATTTGGTACGGTTGGGCTGAGTACAGGCATAACGCCCCAGCTCAGCCCGCTAGGAAAGGTTGTTGTTACAATACTAATGTTTGTAGGCAGGTTAGGTCCTTTAACACTGGCCGTGATTCTTATAAAAGAGAGGGCCCCAAAAGTCAGCTATCCTGAGGAAAAGATAGCGGTCGGGTAAGGAGACTTGTGTGAAACAGTACGCCGTGATAGGCCTAGGACGGTTTGGCTCAAGCGTAGCCAGAACCCTGACCGATAAGGGGGCAGAGGTCATTGGAGTCGACCTTAACAAAAAGCGTGTTGAGGACATAAAAGACGACATCTCCTTGGCAATCCAGATAGACACTATGGACGAGGAGTCCCTCCGGGAATGCGGTCTAGAGAAGGTGGATGCCGCAATAGTCTGTATAGCATTAGATATTGAGGAGAGTATCCTGGCCACTACCGTCCTCAAGAAGATGGGTATAAAGACGGTGATTGCACGTGCCAGTACCGACCTGCACGCCGACATATTAAAGATGGTCGGTGCAACAGAAATAGTCTTTCCGGAAAGGGATATTGGCGAAAAGGTAGCTATAAAGCTGGCTTCCCCTGGACTCGAAGAGCTTGTTGAGGTTGGCGAAGACCTCAGTCTTGCAGAGATTGAGGTGAAATCAAACACGCTTGCCGGTAAAAGCCTGAATAACCTGGGACTTTTTGCAAAGTTTAAGATACACCCCATCGTAATAAAGAAAAAGGTTAGGTATGAGAAGGCAGGAGAAGTAATAGAAGAAGATATCCGTGAACTGCCAGACCCTGATTATGTGGTCAGTGAGGGAGATACGTTACTCGTCCTGGGCGAAACAAAGGATGTAGAGGCCTTTGTGGAAAAATATGTAAAATAACAAACCATCTTACCCTTGAGCATATATGCGGAGTATTGCCATAACCAACCAGAAGGGTGGCGTGGCCAAGACCACAACTGCCGTAAACCTTGGCGCATGCCTGGCAGAACGAGGCAAGAGGGTCCTGCTGATAGATCTCGACCCCCAGGCTAATCTTACATCATGGCTGGGATTTGGCAAAGAGGCTGATACAAAGTCCATATATGACGTACTTGTGGGAGAAGCAGGCCTGGACGAGATCTTAAGGGATTCCAAGCTAAACAAGCTCTGGGTCGCCCCTTCGGTAGTTGAGCTGGCGGGCGCAGAAAAGCTACTGGCAAACGAAGTTGGAAGAGACACCATCCTAAAGAAAAAACTGGAGGAGATGGTAGACGACTATGACTACCTTCTCTTCGACTGCCCACCATCTCTGGGTGTCATCACCATAAACGCCCTTACCGCCGCAAGGGAGGTCTTTATACCGGTAGAAACAAAGATACTGGCGCTAAACGGCCTCGTAACGCTAACGCATACCATACAGTTGGTAAAAGAGAGGCTCAACCCGTCGCTGGAGATTACTGGAATCATAGCGTGCATGTACGAAAGTAGAACAAACCTGAGCCGTGAGGTGGTAGAGCAGCTCAGGACACGTTTCGGGGAAAAGGTATTCAATACAATTATAAGGGAGAATATAAGGCTCGCGGAGTGCCCCATATCTGGACTCCCCATACATCTCTATGCACCGGGAAGTGCCGGGGCACAAGACTATGAGAACCTCGCAGACGAAGTAATCGAGTCCGAGCAATAATACAGAGCACAATGAGGACAGTTGATCTTCGGAGCGACACCGTTACAAAACCTACCCCAAGAATGAAGGAAGCCATGGTAAAGGCGGCCGTGGGAGACGACGGCTTCGGAGAAGACCCCACGGTGCAGAGGCTGGAGGAACTGGCCGCTGAAATGCTTGGCAAAGAGGCCGGGCTCTTCCTCCCCAGCGGAACCATGGCCAATCTTGTAGCCGTACTCGTTCACACACGCCCCGGTGAGGCCGTCATATGCGACGAAAACGCCCACCTGTATAAACTAACCCTTGGCAGTACGACCTCCTTCGCCGGGGTAACAATACTTCCGCAACGTACAGACGCCATGGGGCGCCTTGACCCCGCTGGGGTAGAGTCCACCATAAACCTAGGCCCACACTTCCCAAGGACCACCCTGGTTGTAATCGAGAACACCAACAACCTGGCAGGCGGGACCGTCCTTAGCCCCGAAGATACAAAACAAGTTGCCGACATAGCCAAAAGACACGGTATACCTGTCTATCTTGACGGCGCAAGGATATTTAACGCCGCTGTT
>JBHICS010000042.1:0-7463 GCA_046759685.1 Candidatus Brocadiales bacterium
CCATGAGCAGAAACAGGAAACTGCCCTCCAACTCTATCAGCTCAAAAACGCTTCCGTCGTCGTTCGCAATGATATCGTCTACTAACTCCGCCTTGCTTGTGTACTGCTCGCCGCGGAGCTCGTAGAGCTCCTTAAGCTCTTTTCTTAACAGCAATTCCCTCAAACATTGCCGGTCCATTACACTTTTCCCCGACATAAATTAGCTATTGACAATAAAACGGAGAATTGGTTAAATATCGAAAAGTTTTGCACTATATGTCTACATCAACCCAAACGGGCCACACCGCACGGCCCAGAAGGGCCATATTAGCTACAAATGGTGATTATAGCCCATACAGGCCGTAATGCAAGGGGATTTTTAAGTTTTTTGCATCTTTCGATAATATAACCACTTATGAAGGTAGGAAAAAAGCTTAGACTACTGAGGGCAGAGAATGGCTGGACCAAGTCCACTGCCGCAAGAGCAGCCAGTATCCCTATATCCAGCTACCGAAACTACGAAAAAGAGTCACTGAACCGAAAGCTCCCCGGGAAATCCGCCCTCGCCCTTTCCAAGGCATTTGGGGTCTCACTGGAGTACCTGCTTGACGATGCGAGAGATTATCCCCCTAACCCCAAGGACCGAATTATTAGAGAGGTGAAAGAGCCAAGGGAAAAGGCCGCCACTGCACCGACAGTAAAGGCTCAAGCCAGGCGGCGGATGTCCGTATCTAAGGGCGACAATGGCATTAACATTGTTGGCCATGTGGCGGCGGGTGAGACGGATGTAGTCTTCGGAGATGCAGGTCTGCCCATTGGCGGCTCCATTGACGAACCCCTTGAAAGGCTGCCCGATGTCACGGATGAAAACGCTTATGGCCTAATAATAAGTGGAAACAGCATGCTGCCGGGTTACCCGAGAGGTACGAAGGTAGTTGTATGTCCAACGGAAAAGGTAAAGACGGGGGACCTGGTCATCTGCCGGCTTAGCAGCACGGGAAAGGTTTATATAAAGGAGATTGCCTTCTCATCTGGCATGGTTATACTTAAATCGCATAATGTTACTGCCTATGAACCTATGGCAGTGACTAAGGAGGACATAGCCTTTTGTCACAAGGTAGTCTGGGCAAAAAGACCTTAGCGCTGATTCTGTTCTCCCTCCTCCTTTTCACCTCACCAGATACGCAGGCCGTGGAAGAATTACCGGAGGATCTCTTTAAGCGTGTGTGTACCATGTGCCACGGCTGGGCCGTAGAGAATTTTTTCATGGCCGATGGTACAGTAGATGGCATGCGCCCTATATGTCCACCTCCTACAGGTCACTGGCTTCCTATTATACTAACGGTCGCAACATACCGTGTCTACGTGGATGGAGTGGAAAAAAGTTTTCCATTGATACCCCGAAGGGATGTCACAAGGCTGGCTGAGTACCTGAACGAGAACTATCCCAAAGAGCCCATATGTGCAACGTCCAAAGGCTAATATATCGCTTTTAGTAAACATATGCGCCCGCGCTAAATGGTAAATTGTACACGATATACGCAAAAGAAATGACCCGCAACCCCATAATGCTGAGTGCTATCCTGGTGGTGCTTCGGCCTTTGGGTATATACAAGAACCTTAAGAACTTCAGGGGTGGGGGGGAGAGAGTGAGTAGTACTGCTCCCATGCGTAGGCCGCCTAATATGCCACCACCTGCGGCGGAGGCCCCGGCGAAGACCGAAGGGCGTGGATCACGCCCGTTTCAGCCTGTAGAGGTGAACAAAAACAGCTTCAAACAGCTGGTCGCCTCAGGAAAATGGGGGAGAAACCCCTTCCTTACCAAGGCTGAGATTCGCAGGTCGAGGAGGGTGGTGTCCGAGGAGCCTACTGTAGTAACACCTGATGTAACCACAGAAGAAGGGCCTCCCGAGTACATACCCGAACTCAATATAAGCTCTGTACTAATAAGCGATGAGGAAAAGGTGGCCGTGATAGATGGTGAGTTCTATGCCGAAGGAGACCTAATACCCGCTACCGGGGAGTTGGTGATGGCTATCACGCCTGACGGGGTCATACTGGAAGGTGTAAGCGGCCAGCGGCTTCTCTCCCTGAGTCAAAGTTCCGTAAGACTTGGGATCAAAGAAAGATAGGACTGGTGAGTCCAGTTGAAGACGCGATTATAAATAAAACCAGGGTGGATAAGAACAGGCGCTTTATTCACTTACTTAGCCAACCAGGCCCTTGCATAATTTATAGGGATGGCAAAATTGATTCCCTCTTTGCCAGCGGCCTTTGCCGTGCAGACGCCGACAACCTGTCCGTGGACGTTTATCAATGGCCCTCCGCTATTGCCCGGGTTAATCGCAACGTCCGTCTGTATATAATTAATGCCATCAATCTTGCGCAATCCGCTTATTACGCCCTTCGTTGCGGTGGCCTCAAGGGCCTCATCTCCCAACCCTGGATTCCCTAAAGCAAGGGCTGGTTCTCCGATTTTTAGTGAATCTGAATCTCCTAGACTAAGGGGACTGGCGTCCCTGATGTTCGCCCTTATTAAGGCCAGGTCTAATTGCGGATGCGCACGGATAATCTTTGCGTCGTAGAGATTTCCATTCCCACGCGACATCTTAACCGAGATATTTGATGCAGCCTCGATTACATGCTTGTTTGTCAGGATTTCTCCCGAGGGGTCAATCAGAAATCCACTACCCAGCCCTTTGATAGTGCCCCCAAATGATTTTGTGTATATGGTGACCAAACCTTGCATCCCCATAGAGACTATGGGGGTCATTTCCAATTCTGGTTCTGGCTCCACAAAAACGGCACTTGCCACCATGGTGCTTTCCTTCGCGGATGGTTTATACCACCAGGAGTCTTCAGCGATTTGTCTTCGCTCCTCTTCCTTCAGTTTATACCGTGGGTGGAGTTTTGAGACGAAAGGTTTGAGAATTTTGACCTTTGCTATTATCTCTTTTTGTCTAGGCTTTATACCCAAGGATTTATTATAGGCAGTAAGGCTTTTCTCGTATTCTTCCATATCGCTATAGACCTCGCCGAGGAGGTTAAAGGCGGGCACAAATTGATGCTCACTTTCCAGGGCCTCTTTGAGGCAGGCGATAGCCTCGTATTTTTGCCCCTTCATAAGATAGCGCTCGGCTTGTCTGAAGAGTTGTTCGGCCTTGTTGTCTTTGGCGCAGGCAAGGTCGGGGATGGACAATAAAAGCAGGAAAGAAATTAGCAGAACCATATAGCCCCCTTCTGCGAAAATCGTGCGCTACGATTCGCCCGATATGGAGATCGGACGCTACGGTACACGCTTTAGGTACTTTTGAGAGGCTAATGAAAATGTGTGGTTACGTCAAGGGAAAAGATGGAAATATCCTCAGTACTTGTGGGCCAGCTTCTGCACCAGCCTGAATATTACCATTACTACACCTACGGCAAAGAGGAGTGTTGCCACAAGTGCCAGGGGTACGCTGGGGTTTTCTTTCAAATCCACCATTACGGTGTTAGACATCTTGACGTCCTCGAACTGTACCTGCGCGCCGCCGATTGTTTGGGCATAGGACTTGCCCAAGGGGATAAAGACCTGCCGTGCGTCCGGGGCTCCAGGGTTAGCAACGAGTGCCACCACAGGCATCTCTACCCGAGGAGGGAGTATGAGCCCTGCCAGCACTGCCCGAGAATCGCCAATGGAGAATTCCTCTCGCACCTTCAGCTCTTGCTCCCTACCGTTTACCTTCAACACCACCCCCTGGGGTGAACTGCCGTACTGCCTGAGGAGAAATTCCTTTGCCCCAAGGTCGAGAAGCACTGGCTGGTTGTAGCCCAGTATCCTCTCAAATTCCTCCCCTCCCTGCCTCACCTTTATAGTGGCCCTGACCTCTTTGGGCATGCCGTTGGGATATGTGGTGGTCTCAAGCCCTGCAACACTTAGCTCAACACCACCGTACTCAACAGGTCGTTCCCCTATGGTAACGGGCCTGCCATGCGAGGAGCCCAGCCCGCCCACAAGATGCGCCAGCAGTGTTACCATAAAGGCAAGATGTACCACCGAACCACCGTAGAGCGTAATATTCTTTACCCCGGCCCTCAGTCGGACGAGGATGGAGTCAAGGGTGCAGAAGAAGGCGTTCATCCCATACACCACCATCACGGCAAACAATAGGTAAAACCAACCGTTAATCAGGCTTACGTGCTTGAAGAAGAAGTTTATATCCTCTCCTGTCAGCCCCTGGTAGCGGTCAGGCATAAAGTTTATCAAGAGGCTCCCAAGTATAAGCAGCCCAGTGGCGGCAAACCCCACCAGGATACCCAACTTCTTTGACTTAAGTATGTCGTAGAGTCTATTCAACATGTTTGTTCACCGTAGGGGCAGGTTCATGCTACCTCAGCATCTAGGCTAAGGATGCTCATCCAAAGCTGTGCGAGCTGGAGATGAGGAAACTCGTCCCCACGTAGGTCATCATCATGATAAGGAACCCGGCAACGGCCAGGTGTGGCTTATAGGCCTTTAGTGCGGGCCAGTTGTCCAGGTGGATGCACGTGGAGTAGAAGAGCCATATGATTACAGACCACACCACCTTTGCATCCCACAGGAAGTAACTGCCCCACGCCACATAGCCCCACAGCCCGCCAAACAGCATAGAGACCGAGAAACCAAGCAACCCGTAGAGAAAGCCCCTGTCAATGAGTTCGATCATGTCCTGCTGGGCTGGATTTGACGCCTTTTTGGCAGATGCACCCCCTCGGAGGTCGGGTCTGAGGAAATATACCGTGGCAGCCGCAAGGCTTGATGTCCAGTACGCATAGCACAGAAACGATAGCGGCACATGGAGCACGTACCATATGGTAAGCATGAGTGGCGGCGGATAACTAAGGCCCTTGGGCCAGAAGGCCGCGGCCACCAGGAAGATGTAGCCCACAGCGAATAATACACCCCTGTACAGGGCAGGCTCCGCACCTCTATATATATAGAGCACAATGAATACGGTGGTCGAAAAGCCGAAAAATGACTCAAACTTGTTGGTGAGGGGGAAGTACTCTATGGCCAGTCCTCTCATCAGGACGGCCAGCAGTTGCACGCCCAGACCCAGGGCAAGGACGATCCCCCTGGTGCGCCTGTCGGAGAAGTTAAAGTACCAATAAGACGTAAATATACCGAACGACAGCCAGTAGCAGAGTATGGACAGGTTTATGAGACTCTTCGGGTCCAACAGTAGCTTCCCTCAGCGTGAAATTCCAAAACGGCCAATTTAACACACTCATAGTGGCAAAATCAAATGCAAATATGGCCGTTAGACATATCCAGCTGCCAACGCCAAGGAGGATGGGCTTAAGCTACCGGACATAGAGATACCGGCAGGGGAACACAGGTCTTTAGACCTGTGTTCATGGGATGTAGGACAGGGTTTATCCATGTCCGTGCGAACTGTTACTCCTTCTCAGAGTAGAAAAAGACCACTACCACTGCCCGTTGGAGATTCTTTTGTCGTGGAGAACCTCCCAGACATAAGCCGGCCCTTTAACAATCTTCTCGTTGAGCGCGTCTTTGTGAATTGGCACCATCTGGTAGGCATGTTCGAAATTGGATTTATTTATATTCTGGTGCGGTTTGCTTGCCACGACTTCATCTCCCTCTATTTTGTACGTAAATTCATGGCCGTCATGTGCATGAAAAGTCTCTCCTGCACGGGCAACTATTCGGCTCCATACTTCCTCAAATTCTGGATAATTTTCAGGTTGGTCAGGCATGGCCATTACCTCCTCTCTTTAACCTAATTATCTAAGAAGCAGCAACGTCGTCGAGGCTCTTTTCTATTAGAATAAGTTATACTGCAAACGATTACAAGGTACCAAAGGGGGGAAAAGAAGATTTTTGCGTCCCTCTTTCAAGGGATTAGACATCTCCCTTGCAGTACACTATAATAGCTAGGTCTGTCCGAACGGACAGCCGTCCGCTTGAGGCGGACTACCTTTATAAGAACTAAGGCCGTAGACAGGTGTAGGTTGCGCCTCGTCGTACCGTATATTTCCTGGTGTCATTGCGGGTCTGCTAGAGGGATTGTTCTGCGGGGTATGTTTCGGCGTACCGTATATCTCTATGTCATTGCGAGTCCGCCAGAGGTGGACGAAGCAATCTCAAAGATTTTCTGCGTAATCGTTCTGTGAAGAGTAAGCAATACTATGTCTACATAATGACCAATAAAAGAAACACCGTCCTCTACACTGGGGTAACGAATGACCTAAAAAGACGGGCCTATCAACACAAAAACAAACTAGTTGATGGCTTTACCAAAAAGTATAACGTGGCTAAGCTGGTATATTATGAGGTCTTTGATTGTGTGGAAGACGCCATACGCAGGGAGAAACAAATCAAGAGCGGCTCGAGACAAAAGAAGGTAGCCATTGTAAATGGGGTTAACAAGGAATGGCGGGACTTGTACGTGGAAACATGAGATTGCTTCTCCGCCTGAGGCGGATCGCAATGACAAATTAGGGTTGGTTTACTCTGCCAGTGACTGACCTTCACGGCCAATAACGAGCGACTCGATTATTGTGGGGTGCGATGCCTCCCCTTCTGCCATTGCGGTCTGCTAGAGGGATTGTTCTGTAGGGTATGTCTCGATTTATTGTGTATTCCTGGTGTCATTGTGGGCCTGCTAGAGAGATTGTTCCGTAGGGTGTGTCTCGATGTGCCGTGTGTTCCCTATGTCATTGCGAGTCCGCCAGAGGTGGACGAAGCAATCCCGTGTGTGTTGGATAGATTGTTCGCTAAAAAGATAAGCGAATCTCCGCCAAAGGCGGAGAAGAATCTAACATAATCCAGGCCAAGGGCTAAGACCCAGGGCAACCCACTACATACAAAGGTCGATACAGGAATAGGATATGTCAGACAAAAGATGTAAATGGAAATCGGAATATCACCATGGTTATAAGTGTGGCGAGCCATCCCTCCCCAACGACCCTGATTCCTACTGCATCCTGCATTACAAGAATGATGACAAAGACCTGCAAGAGTTCAAGCGTAAGGTCGAGGAGCGAATGAATGCACCCGAAGAAATAGACCTAAGAGGCTGTTACTTTCCTAAGACGTTTGACCGCTATTACTTTCAAAGAGACTCCTCTAAAAAACTTGAGGGGAAACCCGTGAATTTCAGTGAAGCCACATTCTCACAAGTGGTGGATTTCGGCAAGGCCCCCCTAGGTCCGAAGAATATGTTCATCGGAGGTGCAACCTTGTTGGAGGTGAATTTCAGAGGAGTCACTTTCTTAGAGGATGTGCATTTCGACAGTGTCATATTTAAGAGTGCATCATATTTCAATGGGACTACATTCTCGAAGGTAGCAAATTTTAAATCGACCACATTCTTGCAAGAGGCTGATTTCAGAGGAGCCAAATTCTCTATTGCGTACTTTTGGGGTACTGTTTTTGAGAAAGGGGTTAACTTCTCCTGGGCAGAGTTTAAGGACAGTGCATTGTTTTTGCCTGGTATGATGAA
>JBHICS010000043.1:0-7389 GCA_046759685.1 Candidatus Brocadiales bacterium
GGACGTGCAGTTACACGAAGTTGTTGCAAGGTGAGAGTGTTGAGGTGCCTGCTAGGCTTTCAGCTCTAACAGTATCTTCGAGGCCCGCATTTTCATGTTACTTTCGAGGCAAGGCTCGTCGAATCTCCAGTCTCCGGCGAGAAAATTACGCAACTGTTTTACCATTTCTTTTTGAAGCAAATGTTTATGGCGTTCATGTATCGGCTTTTCACCCCAAAGCTTCCTGCAGCCCTCCAGGCCGCCTTCCGGGAGGGAGAAATCCTTTACCGAACGGCAGCCAGCCCAAAAGAGCATAATCCCTAATTCGGTGACAACCGGCAGCATCCCCTTACGCAGGGCCAGGTACGTTTCTTCATCTTTCTTGTTCTCGTACCAGATCATAATATGGCCCCCTGGAGGTATCAGCTTGCCAAGCTGCTCGAAGAGTTTTCTGTCAAGACCGGTAGCTGAAAGGTCGACTGTGAGCTGAGTCTCGGACTGGTTTATAAATTCTATTCGGCCGTGATAAGTGAGGATTTCCATCCAGGGAGCAATGCCTTTACCACCGCGGCTGTATATGCCTTCTATAACCGGTAACCTTGAAACCAAGCTGCGTTTTTCCCGCGTCGTGCACCTGCGAATCCTCTTTGTGCGCATGTCCGCTTGGGTCAGCATTGTGGTGGATAATCCAACAGCAAAAAACTTCCAACCAGACATCTTCGTCTGTTGCAGATTGGTGACATGGAGTATGTAATCGTTGACCTTTACTCCGTCTAAAGTAGCTATTGGATGAATTTTTTCTGGCTCTTTTCGTTCCAAGTTACCTTAAGGGTATACTGTACCAAAGAAGTATAGGCGTCCCTTTAAATTCGATACGGACAGGTCTAAAGACCTGTCCCTACATGGTGAAGAAATCCACGTTAAAAAATTCAGACCCCAAGAATGGATAATCAATGAAATGCGTAACCAGTCCCTTTAAAAGGGGGTTGTTGAAGATGTAAGTGATCAGGCATAAGGCAGTAGGCAAGAAGAACAGCTCCCTTTGCCGTCACAGTTTTTTCCAATATACTTACGAGTAGACACGAAAACGGTTTTATCTTTGAAATAAAGGGCACTATTATGAGTGCAGCAAGTTATGAAATAACAATAGCTTCCTTTGTAGTTGAAATTCTTTAGCCTTGGGGACGATTTTCTGGTTATTGACACTTTGTGGGGCATATGTCGCAGGCTTTATAGACAAGTCAAAAGACACGTCCCTACGCAAGAGCAAGAAATTTATTACGTAGGGACAGACCTTCAGGTCTGTCCGTTACGGACAGGTTAAAAACCGTGCCATAGGCAGACCCGCCATTTATTGGGTGGGCATGTCCCTACATAGAATCGGCTTCGACACAATCTCGGAAAGTGTTTCTCTACTCTTCTTCCTCTTCCTTCTTAGTCTGGGCAATTATGGGCTGTGCTATGTGGGTTGGGACCGCATCATAGTGAGAAAACTCCATAGTATATGACCCCTGCCCACCGGTCATGGACTTAAGCTCTGTCTCATATCTGGCAACCTCTGCCATGGGTATGGACGCCTTGATTACCTGCATCTGTCCCAGTGTGTCCATACCAATAATGCGGCCTCTGCGGCTGGTAAGATTACCCGATATTTCGCCCATGAACTCTGAAGGGATGGTAACTTCTATATTAACAACAGGCTCCAGGAGCACAGGCCTTGCCTCATCAAATCCATTCCGGAAGGCCTTGGAGGCAGCTATCTTAAAGGCCGCTTCTGAGGAGTCTACTGCATGGAAGGACCCATCATATAGTGTTACTCTTACATCCACTATTGGATAGCCAGCCAATATGCCCTTGACCAGAGTCTCTTTCAGGCCCTTTTCAACTGCCGGTATATATTGTCCGGGAATCCTCCCTCCCACAATCTTGTTGACAAATTCAAAGCCCTCACCCCTTGGTAACGGCTCTATATTTATTAACACCTCACCATACTGTCCCCGGCCTCCAGTTTGCTTCTTGTGTTTGTACTTGGCATCTGCCTTTGCTGTAATTGTCTCTTTATATGGTATCTTCGGTTCGCGTGTGCTCACCTCCACGTCAAATCGCCTTTTGAGGCGATTAAGCATTATACTCAGGTGTAGGGTGCTTGTACCGGTTACGACCATCTCGTTGGTCTGTGCGTCTCTTGTTACCACAAATGTTGGGTCCTCATCAGCGAGTTTTGTTAATGCACCAGAGAGTTTCTGTTCAGCCCCTTTACTTTTTGGTTCGATAGCTAAAGAAACCATGGGAGTCGGAAAGGCTATCGGGGCAAATGAGAACGGTTTCTTGGAATTGCACAGTGTGTCAGAGATATTTATCTCCTCCACCTTTGACATTGCAACTATGTCCCCCGCTATAGCCCTCTCAACTGCTTGCTGCTCTTTACCAATAACCTTGAATATCTGCCCCGCCTTTTCATTCTTCTCGACCTTAGAGTTATAAAAACTCAGGTCTCCAACAAGCGCACCAGAAAACACCCTGAAGAAGGCCAGTTTTCCCACAAATGGGTCTGTAATGCATTTGAAGACCTGGGCACTGAACGGGGCCTTCTCGTTGACCTCTATTGTAACTTGCTCATTCTTCTCTATGTCCAGCGCCTGTCTCACGATTCCACCCTGCGGATTTGGTGCAAAGTCCGTCAGGGTGTCTAGCAACTCATCAACCCCCATCGCCTTCCTAGCGGAGGTGCAGAGGATAGGTACCAGGTGTCCCCCCGTCAAGGCCTTTGCCAGGCAACTCTTTAGTTCTCCAGCACTTACGTCCTTGCCTTCCAGGTATTTTTGCATTATTTCGTCATCTACCTCTATTACCTTCTCCACCAGGGATTCGTGGACCGCCTGGGGGTCGCCCAACACCCCGTCGGGGATATCTTTTGGTAACTCCAGCACATTAATCAACCCCTTAAAGCCCTGGCCGCAGCCTATAGGTAGATTGAGTGGTATGCAGTCTTGACCGAAACACTTCTTAATTGAATCGAGTAACTTGACAAACTCTATGTTCTCCCCATCGAGCTTTGATATAACAATGATGCGGGCCAGGCCCTTATCAACCGCAAGGGACCAGAACTTCCTCGTGTTTACCTGTATCCCGCCGGTGGCGGAGATGACCAGTACCGACGTTTCTACAGCGCTCAAGGCACCTATGGTCTGCGAGATAAAGTCGGGATAGCCAGGTGTATCAATAATGTTTATCATCCTGTCATGCCACTTACATGGTAGGAGTGCCGCGTCTATGGTAAATTTTCTCTCTTTCTCCTCGGGCTCGTAGTCCGCTATGGAGGTACCTTCATCTACGCTGCCCATCCTGGTGGTAACCCCAGAACGAAAGAGCACGGCCTCGACGAGCGACGTCTTTCCTGAAGCCCCATGACCTGTGAGGGCTACATTCCTGATGTCTTTAGTTTGATAGGGGGCCATTTTTTACCTCCAGAAATCATAAATGCAAAGCGATAGGGGATAAAATTTAGCAAACTTGGGGAAAAATATCAAGGGGCAATGGATTGGGATGGTTATTGGGCGGTCCTAGACGTCTCTATGGCCTTGGAAAGGCTTATTGCACCGGTGTAAAGGGCCTTTCCTATTATGGCGCCCTCTACAGGTAACTCCAAGAGGGCTTTAATATCGTCGAGCGTAGCAATTCCCCCAGAAACGATAACAGGCACCTTTACAGCATCGAGAAGTTCCTTTAGTACATCGATGTTCGGGCCCTCCAACATTCCGTCTCTGGATATGTCAGTAAAAATAAGTGCTCTGGGCCTAAACCCTTCCACTTGCTTCGCCACCTCTATAAATGAAAGCTGGGAGGATTCCACCCATCCTTTTACCGCTACCTTACCACCCCTCTGGTCAAGGCCCACGGCGACACGACCAGGGTATCTGGCACAGAGCCCACTTATCAGCTCCGGAGAGTCAACGGCCTTAGTACCCAGTATAACCCTATCCACTCCCATATCCATGATTTGCCGCGCTACCTCAAGTGTCCTTATGCCACCGCCAAACTGGATGGGTACATCAACAGCCTCAACGATGCGCCCCAGCACATCCAGATTCCTTGGTTCGCCACCAAGCGCACCGTCTAGGTCTACTACATGGAGGTACTCCGCCCCCGCTTGCTGCCATTTTAGGGCGGGCTGGACGGGGTCCGCAAAGTAAACTGTTTCCTCCTCAAAACGCCCGCGGGTCAGCCTGACGCACCTACCTCCTCTCAAGTCAATGGCGGGAATTATCAGCATATTAATCTATCTCGCAAATAGCCTGGAACACCTGGCAGTTTGTGTAATCTTTATAAAACGGATGACATCTCAGATCATCTCTCGTTTCTTTCTACAATGCTCAGTTGATAATATTTGATCTGGGGCAGGACCTCCGCACTGCCTAAAAACTCTATAGTCACCCGGTCTGTGTGGTCAGGCTGAAGAAGGCTGGGAGAGAAGGAGACGGTTGTGAGGAGGAGCTTCTGAGAATCAAATAACCCAATACTCACGGCCACCCTTGCCTCCTCCCTGCCGATATTCTTTACCATCACTTCAGCCTCAACATCCCCCGTACGAAGGAACCTCAGTTCCTCCACTGCAAAAGTACCATCAGAGATACCTTCTTGGGCTGTCAAACTAAAATCCCTCCAACCCGTGCAGGCGTCAGCATAGAGCGGCGTAACCAACAAACACAATAGCAATATCAAAACAGCACAATTTAGCATAAACCTTCTTAATAGGACCGTCATTATGCTTTGTCTCCCGTGTGTAACCCAAACACTTAGAGCTCCTTCAATTGAAACACACATCGGGTAAACCTAATACCCGTGGGTTGTGACCATTGAGCTCAACTACAGGGGGTGGGGAATTTTTGTGTTGGGGAACGGAGCGGCCATTCAATTAATGCGGGCCAGACCCGCACGTTTTTATTTTATCCCTTACAGGTTAATGGCGCCCAACCAAGTGAAGTTATAATCAAGAAACGTTCTCATCCTTACTCATGCGTCCTCTGAGATAATGAAACACCCAGAACCAAGGACTTCTTCTTTACCTCTTCTACCAGCACATCCACCTCTTTTCGGAAAATAAGCGCATCACGCAACAGGTAAAGCTGCGCACGGGCGTAAGGATTATGAGGACTTTCCACCCGAAAGTGAACGCTCCTGTGCTCGCCTTCACTCTTGAAACTCAATTGTACCTGTATGACATCACGGTAGGCTTCTACGGTCTTGACCTGGCAATCTCTCAAAAAGACCCCCGCCTCTAGCAGGCCTGTGTTCCAAGTAAATACTACTACAAGAAACAGGGCTGTAGTAATATACTTCAGCATTTTGCTCATCCTCTTGTCTCCCTCTATCTAGGATTTAAGGCACATCTTGTGGTCTTTGTAAGTGTCGGTGGACACCCACTAGCACGAATTCTATTTTAGATTTCATTCTCATGTAAAAGCCATATATAGTCAAGATTTTTTTGAGAAATCCAGAGAACCCGATAAGGCATAAGCCATGTTCAACAAAGGGCTAACATGGCTTGACGCCAGATTTAACACGGTGGCGGTCTTAGTGCCTTGTGGTAGTACACTGCACGTACACAAATGCCTGATACTTTTGGTACAAGTTACCACTCTTCCCTCTCCACAATACTAATCTGATAGTACCTTATGCGCCTGTAAACCTCACCGCCTCCAGGTACCTCCAGTTCTGCTTGTTCAATATCACCGCCCATGAGAAAATGAGGTGCGAAAGAAACAGCCGTAAGCAACGACTTGTCGCGATCAAAAAAGGCTATGCTAAGGGCGATACTGGCCTCAGACTTGCTTATGTTTCTTATCCTCGCCTTCACCCTTAGGTCATGATTTTTTAAGAAATCTATATTCTCCACCTTAAATACCTCATCAGCAACATATTCCTGGACACCCAGTACGAAATGCCGCCATTCCGTAGATACATCTGCACGGGCTGTCTTGTCGACCGAAGCTAACATAAAAAGTAAAAGGAAAACAGTGAGCCCGATTCTTCCTGCACCTGTATAGGTTTTCATAATTTTTCTCCTTATCAAGACTCACACGCTGACAAAATTTTTTAAAAGGGTCAATCCGCTCGCCTGGCTCTTTTCAGGATGAAACTGGGTGGCAACAATGTTGTCTTTCCATACAAGAGAAGTAAACTCCTTCCCGTATTCAGTAACGGCAGCTACCACGTTTGGGTCATCCGGACATACATAGTACGAGTGCACGAAATACATATATGAGCCCTGGGGGATATCCCTGGCTACTGGCAAATCCCTCTTAAATGATACTTGGTTCCATCCAATATGGGGTATCTTGAGGTGGTCCCCCTGGAATCTAACTACCTTGCCGGGAATTACGCCCAGGCCCTTACAAGGCCCATCTTCCGCACTCTCAGTAAAGAGGATTTGAAGGCCCAGGCATATACCGAGATAAGGTCTCTTTTCCCTGATATGCCTTAGAATAGGCTCAATCAGGTCTCTTTCCTTGAGCCCTTGCATGGCGTCCCTAAACGCACCCACCCCTGGGAGCACTATCTTCTCAACACCCTCGAGTCCCTCAGGCCTATCCACCAAGACCGAATCAAAACCAACCTTCTCTACGGCCTTCTGGACACTCCTTAGGTTGCCCATTCCGTAATCAATGATGGCTATCATATACCACCAATCGCCTCCCCAGTCAATACTACAATCTCTACCCTTCTATTCTTTTGCCTTCCAGCAGCCGTGGCATTGCTGGTAATGGGGTGATATTCTCCGAAGCCTGCAAGATATATTCTCTTCGGGTCTATGCGACCTTTGTCTATAAAGTAATGAAGCACAGAGGCAGCGCGGGCGGCTGAGAGTTCCCAGTTGGACTCAAACTTCTCCTTTAACTTCTTTATAGGCCTATTGTCTGTATGGCCTTCAACCCTTATCATAGCGGAAGGAAAGTTGCTGTTTATCACCTTGGCTACCTTAGAAAGGGGCCTTCGCGCCTTGCGCTTGAGCTTGTACTGACCGGAACCAAAGAACTTAACAGTAGGCAAGGAGATTACGAGCTCACTGCCTCTTGTTCTAACCGCAATGCCCGTACCTTGGAGCGCAGACTCCAACATCTGCCTTGAGTCCTGCAGCCTCGCAATCTCTTCTGCCGCCTCAGCATCCTTTTCAGCCAGTCGCGCCTGCAACTCAGAGTTCTGCCTCTGGAGCTCCTGAACGGTCTCTCCACTCTGCGCCAGCTCCTCCTCAAGGGCCTTTCGCTGCCCAGCACAGCCGCTGAAAAATATACCTGCAAATACGATAATAGAGGCCGCCAATATAGCCGAGGACGAATATTTAATAGGCATCCGTTTCTCCTTGCTAAAACCTCCAAAAACACCTTCACAGGGAAAACCAAAGCAATTTCG
>JBHICS010000044.1:0-7308 GCA_046759685.1 Candidatus Brocadiales bacterium
CCCCTTCTCGGTAAAAAGTCTTACGCAGGCATCCGCTACATTAGCATCATAAAGGGTGCCGCTATTCTGAGATATTTCCTCTAATGCCTTATCTATGCCGAGGGCCGGGCGGTAGGGACGGTGAGAGGACATAGCCTCAACGACGTCGGCTACAGCAAGGATTCTTGCCTCCAACATAATCTCTTCACCCGATAGACCTATGGGATATCCAGAACCATCCATCCTCTCCTGATGTTGAAACACGATTTGGGCAACCGGCCATGGAAATTCTATTTCCTTCAATATGTCGTAACCAACCTGGGGATGAGCTTTAATCATATCGAATTCCGTTTTGGTCAGTACACCTGGCTTAGTGAGGATCTCAGCCGGTACAGCTATCTTGCCGATATCATGTATGATCCCGGCCATGCGGATTCCATCAATCTGTTCCGCCGAAAGGCCCATCTCAGTTGCTATGGCACGTGCAAGATTGGCCACGCGGCGCTGATGGCCGGCTGTGTAGGGGTCCCTCGTCTCTACTGTGTGTGCCAGGGCCTGAATGGTTCCCCCTAATACCTTTCGCAACTTATCCATGCTTTGTTTGAGCCCTTCCTCTGCCTGTTTTGTAACAGTGACATCTGTGTAGTGTTCAACGCGGCCTCCTGCATATAGACCAGAGGTAATAGGTTGACTCCAGTGGTTTAGCCACCGTTCTTCACGTCTATCACCGGGGAGTACATGACAGCTAAAATTCTCCACATAGGTATTGTCTTCATAAGTTTTAAAGACAACTTCCTTAAACTTTTCTCCCTCTTCGAAGATATGGTGTATCTTGTCTCTTATAAGTTGCCTCTTATCCTTGCCGATTACATTATCTCGCTCCAAACCAAAATAGGATTCCAGCGCCTTATTTATCCACACTACGTGGAATTTTTTGTCAAGGATAAAGACACCGACCTTTGAGCTGTCCAGGACATCATCGGTTATGGTACGGTAGCGCCCCTCGCTCACTCGCAGCTCTTCTAACACCCGCGTGCGTCTGTTAACAAGGACTTGGATACAGACACTAAAGGTAATGATAGAGCACACGTGAAAAGAACGCATCCAGATTTCGTTCGGATCTAAGGGAAGCATTTGCTTTATGAAGTTGCCCTCATGGAATACAAAGGCATGTACAGCGGATTCAAGAACCCAAAAGAGTGCCCCAAACCCAACTCCGAACAATATTATTTTCACATTATTTAATATACTTATATGATTTGAGCTTTTGCCCTTCACCTTGCTCTTCCCTCAACCTTCCGCTCTGTTTTCCGGCCTTGGCCTCACAGAAGTATGGTGCGTCTTGACGCACCATACAATACTATTTATGATTATGGGATCTCCGAAGATAATCCACCCAAGGAAGGGATAAGTAGCTCTTCCGCCACACCCGATGGAAAAAGGCAATATAGTATTGAATCCTCACCATAGGTGAGTCCCCATAATTTGTAGGGACGGACCTATGGCAGTATGTCTATACCCGAGCGAACTGGGCATGAAAACCTTTCCCTACAAGACCCTATGGGGCCCGGTTTCTCAGCCCGACCCTCTTGTGTTGAAGTACCAAATTATCAGATGCAAAAATTGCGCCACGACGATATAAAGACAGAGTTATTTTTTAGTAGTCTCAATTGATTTCACTGCCGCAGATTCGTATAATCGGGACCTTCGTGGCGAGGAGGGATACACAAATATGTCTCTGAGAAGGGAATACGACGTAGTTGTGGTGGGTGCCGGACCGTCGGGGGCGGCAGCGGCAGGGGTAATGGCGGAGGCTGGCCTAGGGGTCCTTGTGCTAGAGAGGAAAAAGCTGCCCAGATATAAGATATGTTCTGGTCTCATAAACGAGAAGTCCCTAAAGCTTACCGAAAGGCATTTTGGCAAGATACCGGAGGAGTGCTACTGCAGGCCGAAGATAATAAAAGGAGTCAGGCTGTGGCACGATGCGAAACGATCCAGGGACTGGCCCTTTGGTGAGAAGGGTGCACCCAATGTGTGGCGTGCACAATACGATGAGTGGCTCATAAGGCGCTCAGGCGCTGAAGTTAGGGACCAGTGTCTCCTCAAAGATTTTGCGATGGATGGTGATGGTGTAAGGCTATACTGCCGGGACCATAGAGAGGGGGCCATAGAGATAGACTGTAAGTACCTGGTTAGTGCAGAGGGATGCCTTTCCTCCATACGTGCCAAGCTGACCCCTGAGCTTGAAACAAGGTCTCATTGGTTTCTGGCCTATCAAAACTATTATGAAGGAAGTTCAGAGCTCGACCCTGAGTGGTATCATGGCTTCCTAGACCCCGCATTTGGAGAGATATACGGGTGGTTTAACGTTAAGGATGATTACGTCATATTCGGTACATCGTGCAAGAAGGGTGGGAGGTTTGCGCCGTATCTTGGGAATTTTAGCGGTTTTCTCAAAGAGCACTTTGGCTTGAGGTTAGGGAAACTGGTGAGGAAGTCTAGCTGCCTGGGTACTAATATGTGTGCGACGGGGAATTTTTACCTTGGTAAAGACAGGGTACTGCTAGTAGGGGAGGCGGCTGGCTTTCTTAATATGTTTGGTGAAGGTATATCCTCAGCACTGGCCACAGGGCTGCTGGCCGGGCAGGCAATCTCTCAAGCAGCTCTCAACTCTGGCCCGGAGGCCCTCGAGATTTATACTGAACTCTCCAAGCGTGAGCGGAGAGAGACCCTGGCATCCTGGAAACTTGCGTCCAGACTGGCAGGACGGCCGGTGATGGTTTAGGCAAAATCTACTATATGTCATTTTATGTTTGACATTTATGTTTAAGATGTTATAATTTTTACTCTTTCCCCAATGGGAGGGGGTAGATAGCCTGTTCTTCCCGTTGGACAAAAATGAGAGGTTTTGACCCACTGCCTGAAGCACTTGGTTTAGCAAGCATATGGAGCGGCCCTTTCTTGGGAGACAAAATGTCTTAACTGCGTAAAAATTTAGTCTTGCGTTTTATATTTGTTGTTGTTATATGTAATGTTGCTTCGAATTCCTGAGGAGGAGGGTAATGGCGAAGGCTCTCGAGGGAAGCATCACCATAGGATTCAAGCAGCCAGAGCTCCTTGTATCCATACAAGAAGAACCCGTAATAAGATATAAGGGTTCCCGGAAAAAGCTTCTCGAAGAAAAGAAGTACGACGTAACTACCGCTCTAGACCAGAGTTGGTTCCCACACAACATACCCTGTAGAGTGGGTTGCCCCATCGGTACGGACGCCAGGTCCTATTCACTCGCAATTTCCGAGGGCAAGAATCAGCTCGCCTATCTTCTCGCCAGACAGAACAACCCCTTCGTATCCGTCCTGGGAAAGGTATGTAATGCCCCCTGTGAACCCGTCTGTCAGAGGACAAGGATAGATTCACCTGTCTCAATAAGGGCGCTCAAGGGCTTTGCAGTGGAAAAGAACAGGTTCAGCACAAAGGAGGTCTATGAGTGGCTTAATACAAAGAAGCTAGAAGTGAACCTGCCACAGGGAGACAGACCTCTGCGCGTAGCCATTGTGGGAGGAGGCCCGGCAGGCCTATCTGCTGCACACGACCTGGCCCTTATGGGTTACAAGGTCAAGGTCTTTGAGGCGTCGGACAGGCTTGGGGGCATGCTAAACGCTATACCTTCATTCAAGCTTGATAGTGAGACGATAAAGGGGGATGTTGATGGCATACTCTTTTTAGGTGTTGAGGTTGAAACAAATAAGGCCTGTGGGAAGGATTTTAGTATAGATGAACTCCTTGGACAGTTTGATGCCGTTCTCTTAGCTACCGGTCTTCAGAAGGGCAGGCAACCGAGTATACCAGGCACAGGGCTTCGGGGAGTGCTCGACGGAGTAGACTTTATGAAGCGCGTTGTCTCCGGTGCTAATGTGGGGCTGGGAAAAGACGTGGTTGTTCTAGGAGGTGGCAACGCTGCCATAGACATTGCCCGCACGGCCAAGCGCCTAAAGGGGGGAGATATAAAGGTTAGCGTGGTTTGCGTTGAGGCCGCAAAGGGTTCGAAGCCGCACAGCCCTGAGGATGAGATGCCAGCCGATGCGTCCGAGATACACGAGGCTAAAAAGGAAGGGATCATATTCCGCACCTCTCTAGCAGCAGAGGAGATTCTCGGGGAGCATGGTATGGTTAAGGGTTTGACGGTAAGGACCGTTAAAACGGTTTATGACAGAGATGGGCGTTTCAACCCTAGGTATAAGAATGGTAGAGGACAGGTATTGGGGGCAGACACGGTTATCCTCGGCCTGGGCCAGGAGTTGGATAAGTCTTTTAAAGAAAGAGATAAGGCCCTTGAACTTACGACTGAAGGCGGGCTAAAGATAGACCAAATAACCATGGAAACCTCCAAGAGGGGGGTGTTCTCATGTGGTGACATGGCGAAACCCGGACACATTGTTGACGCTATGGCCTCCGGCCAGAAGGCCGCCCAGTCTATCCACCAGTATCTCGGAGGGACGGGATCCCTTGGTCTGAATGGCCCGAATGAGATTGAACCTGCTCACTATCACGAGAGGCATGATACCTTTGCCGTAAGGTGCTCAATATGGAAATCACTCCCCCCCACACTGCCCCCAAAGAAAAGAAATGGGAGTATGGCGCTTATAGAGGGTAGTTATTCCGATTACGAGGGCCTGAGACAGGGGCAGAGGTGCTTGGACTGCAGCGTAAGCCCGGTGATTAGTCCCTATAATCCCTGTACACTCTGTGGGGATTGTGAGGAGTCGTGTCCGGCCGAGTGTATACATCTGAAGTTTATAAATAAGGCTGACCTTAATGGCGAAGTGGAAGAGGCCGATGGTGACGGTCCCTGGGTGAGTCTAATAATAGACGACACCGAATGTGTCCACTGTGGTGCGTGTGCAGAGGCTTGCTGGGAAGATGCTATTTATATGGTAAAGTTTAAAGAGGCTGACAGATAGAGAGGGTCGTTTATGGCTAGGTCGGCATCGAAGGCGGAAGATGTAGCGAAGGTTACCCGGCGAGAGGCCATGCGGAAGGGCCTCTTCTGGGCGTGTTGGGGCACGTTCATAGGCTTTGCAGGCATGCTGGGTGCAAGCATACTGCGCTATGCGTATCCAAGGATAGTCTGGGAGCCTTCTAGCCTATTTAAGATAGGTAAGCCGGATGAATATGCGGTGGGATCCGTTACTATGATAGAGGGCCGAAGGGTATTTGTCGTTCGGAGTGAGAAGGGCTTTTACGCACTTTTGGCCATATGTACACACCTGGCCTGTCAGCCCATCTGGGAGGAGGACAATCAGATATTCATGTGTCCCTGCCACGGTGGACGTTTCTATAAGGATGGGATAAACTTTGCAGGCCCGCCGCCGAAGCCCCTCCCTAGGCTACAAATGGGCTTTGCCCCCGACGGCCGCCTTATGGTGGATAAGGCAAAAGAGGTTGGGATGGACTTTTTATTAACGGTCTGAGGAGCTTGCTATGAAATGGGTTCCACTGGGTCTTGTTAGATATACGTTCTGTTTGGGGGGGCTTAGCGTATTCTTTTTCTTGATATGCATCCTTACCGGGCCGTTCCTTATGATGTATTACATCCCAAGTGTGGATAGGGCATGGGCGGACGTACAGGACCTGAGCAACGTGGTGCCATTTGGCAGGTTTGTAAGGAACGTCCACAGGTGGTCGGCGTGTCTGATGGTTATCTGCGTACCTCTCCACATGCTGAGGGTGTTTCTCCAGGCAGCATACAAGCCGCCGAGACAGCTCAACTGGCTGGTGGGTGTTACACTGCTTTTGTTAACGTATTTAATGGCCTTTACGGGGTATCTCCTGCCCTGGGATAACGAGGCATACTGGGCGGCTACCGTGGGTATGACTATGGGAGAGAACAGCCCGATACTTGGGGCAAAGGGTCCGTTCAGCGTCCTGACCCCGGATACGGACATAGCTTACATTATAAGAGGTGGTACTAGCTTAGACCAGCCGTCCCTTACGCGGTTCTTCTTTGCCCACTGTGTGGCTATACCCGGGGCTATGGCTGGGTTGATGGGACTCCATTTCTTTAATATCCATAAGGCGGGCGGGATGTCTGGCCCTCTATAATATAATATTGTTGAGGCCGTTGTTTGGAGAGCGTGATAATACGTACTACACAAATTAACTTGTTGGAGGTTTAAACGACAGTGGCTGGTGGACCACACACAGGTGAAGAACGATACAGGATAATGACGGTCGTCAAGGGTGAGGCCCTGAGGTCGAGGGATTTATACGAGAGGCCGCCCAAGTACGAACTCTTCTTACCAAATTTTGTGATGAAGGAACTGTGCGTTGGACTGTTTTTTCTGATCATTCTCTTTGTATGGGCTTTCTATAAGGATGCCCCCCTATATGAGCTGGCTGACCCGGGAGAAACCCCGTCGCACATAAAGGCAGCGTGGTATTTTGTTGGGCTTCAGGAGCTGCTTGCATATTTTGACCCCTATCTGGCGGGGGTGATTATCCCAACTGCAATACTGATAGGGCTTTACGGCGCCCCCTTCCTTGACCCTGACCCCGTAAAGGGCATAGGCCGTTTTGCCTGGAAGGAGAGGAGGTTTGCCATGATCACCTTCCTGGGGGGGTTTGTGTTCTGGTGGTTACTGATAATATTCGGGTGGTACTTTAGGGGCGCGCTCTGGGCCTTTTACTGGCCGTGGGAGGACCATCATATAGTCAAGACGGGCGTGGAGGCGGTCCTGTGGGACTTCCCATTACCTGTGGGGATAGCCTATATAGTCGTCTTTTTTGCCCTTGGAAACATTATACCTGCAATCATCTTCCCAAACTTCTTTTACCGTCTGGGGATCATAAGATACGTTATAACCATGTCCCTGTGGACTGGAATGATCTTCGTTGTAGCAAAGATATTCCTGAGAAACGCCCTTGGCGTCAAGTATTTCCTTGTGACACCCTGGTTTAACGTGTGAGAGTGATAAGCTATGCTACCATTTCCAATTAATCTGAACTTGCCCTGGCTCATAGCGTTTCTGATAGCTGCGTGTGGTCTCGTAGCAGTTTGTACTATATGGATATTCACGGAGTGGGGCGAACCCGAGTGGAAGCAGCAACAGCGGATAGAGCTGGCGGAGATGAAGAAAAACCTTGAAAAACAGTTGCCCATACTGGAAGACCCCAAGTGGGGTGACCCAGCGCAGGCCAAGATAGTAAGGCTCTCTATACAAAATCTCCGCAGGCCTGACTACCAGATAAAGCAGATACTACTTAAGGGCCACGGTATTTGGAAGGAAGGCACAACAGGTATACCGGTGGACAGGTGTATGAGCTGCCACA
>JBHICS010000045.1:0-7296 GCA_046759685.1 Candidatus Brocadiales bacterium
AATGGATTTCCTCTTACCCCGTGGAATGACTTAATAAATAAAGACGAAGTGTGGATTAATTATTTTGGCACTCCTTATGATGAAAACGAGAATTCGTTTGTAGGAGACAGGAAGTTTATTGTGTTTCATGGCGGCAGTATATCGGAGCGCCCAACGCCTGATTTTCCCTTGCCTCGTTCTTATTCCATACTGATATTAACAGAAGGTCTTGAAAAGGTTTCTTTTTTAGGTATGGAAGTTGATAAAGCAAAAAGATTCCTAGAACAGAACCCAAAAAGAAAACTCAAAATGAGGGTTTATTGGAGACCCATTTATGCAAAACGTTTTGATGATGTTGTTTTCCATAGTGTGAAATACATCCCTAAAGCTAACGAGTTTTACACCTATGCCACTTTGAATAATCACACGTTTGGGAGAATAACCAAAGTCGAGATATTCACAGAAAAAGATGAGTTAGTAAGGGTCTTTTCTAATGGTGAAGAAGGAATAAAACAAATTCATACAATAGAGCTGCCAGAAAAAGAAGCCCAAGTTACTGCTCAACAAATAACCGAGAAAACAGTACCTCAACAGGTTGTTACTACGTACGAGCCTCCGCCTTATAGTGGTGAGGTGTATGCCGCTAAGTTGTCGCAGACATTTCACCATCCTGACTGCCCCGAAATAAGCGGCTTAGAAAAAAAAGACCTGGTGAGCTTTTCTTCTGCTAATGATGCTATTCAGGCGGGAGGCATAGCCTGTCAGACATGCAAGCCATTAGCAGAAGAGCCCGCAACTGAGGAAACCCCCAAGGGCCCTTTTGAAGGGGTGATGGACGCTATAGGTGATTTATTTGGTGGGTCTAAACATGAACAATAGCTTGAAAATAGAATATACTGGGTTTTGTATTTTCCAAATCTGTTAGCGAAGTTTATGTAGGGAACAGCTCTCTTGGTTGCCCAGAAACATTACCTGACAGAATTAAAGACCTTCATACAGGGATAAACCTTCGCAAGAGGCAAATTCACTTTCGGCATGACTATCCCTATAAATAAAAGATAACAGTAGTTTTCTTTGGCATGTTCGATGGAGCGGGTCTCACGAATGATGCAACTAGCACTTTTGTAACCTCTATAATAAATCTATGGTTAGGCCACATTGCTGCAGGATGCCTCGGAGTGTGCCCCCGGCCAGTTCGGTATGGAGTGGTACGACCGTTTTGTATTCTCCCTTCTGCAAGCTAACATGACTGCCTTTTTGCCTAATAACTCGGAATCCATCCAACTTTAAAATCTCGATAAGTACCTCGCCGGTGAGTATTCGCTCCGGAAATTTTGGCATGTACTAGCTCTCCTCTACCTGATACAGCACTACCTCCCCTTTGCTCTCCGGAACAAAGCTCTCGAGGTAAAGTTCTACCGCCTCCTGAAGGTTTTTTTTCCATCCTCAATGGTTTTTCCCTGACTTACCACCCCAAGCTCTATACAGTGGGCCATGTACCATTTCTCTTCTTTAGTAATAACGGCTGTGAATTTGTGGGGCATAACTTCCCTCTATTTACGTTAAGTCTTTATGTTAACAGAACTAAAGTTGTTGTAAAAACAAAAAATAATGGTAGGTCTATTTGGCATGTTCGATGGAGCGGGTCTCACGGATGACGGTTACTACTACCTCGCCGGGGTACTCCAGCTCTCCCTCGATCCCGCGGGCGATATCATAGCAAATCTTCTGGGCCATGTTATCGTCCACGTCTTCAGGGTCAACAATGACCCTGATCTCGCGTCCAGCCTGGATAGCGTAGGCACCTCTTACACCGTCAAACCTGTTTGCAATACCTTCAAGTTTCTCCAACCGCTTTATATACTTTTCCAGGGATTCACGTCTTGCACCTGGCCTGCTAGCGGATATGGCATCTGCCGCACTCACAAGCGGGGCGTAGGCAGTCTCGGCGGGCACCTCCTCGTGGTGGGCAGCAATGGCATTAATTACTGCTGGTTTTTCTTCATACCTTTTCGCAAGTTCTGCTCCAACGGATGCATGGCCTCCCTCTACGTCACTGCCCGTTGCCTTTCCTATGTCATGGAGAAGTCCACACCGTCTGGCTAACTTGGTGTCAAGTTTCAATTCGCCTGCGATAATGCCACAGAGTTCGGCCACTTCCATAGCGTGATTGAGTTGGTTCTGGCCGTAACTGGTCCTGTACCTGAGCCTGCCGAGGAGCTGAATGATCTCGGGGTGCATGTCATGAAAGCCCATCTCAAAGCACACACGCTTACCGATTTCTTTTATTGTCTCTTCCATCTCCTTCTTGGTCTGCTCGGCTACCTCTTCAACCCGTGCGGGGTGTATGCGGCCATCTGCGATGAGCTTTTCCATTGTTAGCCTGGCGACCTCACGCCTGATGCTGTCAAAGCCGGAGAGCACAATGACCCCGGGCGTGTCGTCCACTATAACATCTATACCTGTGGCCTTCTCAAATGCTCGTATGTTCCTGCCCTCTCGACCAATTATACGGCCCTTCATCTCCTCGTTAGGGAGCTCTACGGCACTGACGATATTCTCAACTGTATGGTTCGCTGCACTCCTCTGGATGGTCTCACATATAATCTTAGCAGCCTGTTCATTGGCCGTTTCTTTTATCTTATTTGTGGCCTCCGAGATTCTCTTGGCACATTCTTCTTCGAGTTCCTTGTTAAGTCGGTTCAGTAGGAGCCTTTCGGCTTCTTCTCTTGAGTATCCTGAAATCTTTAGTAGTGCCTTCTCTTGCTCTTCAATGACCTTCTTTAGGTGGGTGTCTTTATCTTCCACTGCCTTAAGTTTTGTGGTTAGATTTGTTTGGAGGCCTTCTATGTACCGCTCCTTCTTAGACAGGAGTTCCAGTTTTCTCTCCAGGTTGTCTTCTCGTTTGGACAGTCTTTTCTCAAGCTGCCTAAGCTCATGTCTTGTCTCCTGGCTCTCTTCTTCGAGCTCCTCTTTTCTCTTGAGGAGTTCATCCTTTAGGACCAGGTCGGCCTCTTTCTTTATCCTCGCTGCCTCGGCAACCGCTTCGTCCAGCGCGCGCCTAGAGTCTCGCTCTTGGCTGCGTCGTTTCTTTGCAGTGACGAAGAAGCACAGGAAGTATCCAATGGGGATAAAGATTGCACAGGAGCCGAGCGCTACAAGTACAATTGTTATATCAAGAGTAGGGATAACCCTCCCCCCCTTTCGACTGTATTTAAGAAACAGTTTCTGTGCAGTGAGTCCAGGGGTTCGGGTGTTTGCGAACAGGCAGGCTGAACAGAAAGGAGAGAAAGGCGGTATGGTTAAACTGCACAACAACCTCTTTCAGAGGAGTTTCGCCTTCCCCTCATCCATGAGTAAAACAGAAAAAAATACTCTTTTTGAAAGGCCCTGCTGGTGCCCTCATGTAAATAAGCGACAAAAATTTCTCAAAGAGGGCAAAATATGCTAAATCCTGGCAAGGCCTGGTAGCCGCCAGAATAAACTCTTCCCAAAACCCCAAGTATTGTCAAGTTTCTATAGTACAGATTCTATGCAAGCCCAGTGAAAAGTCAAGGGCTATTTGCCAGCGACTGTAACGGCTACCCTCTTCGCCGTGTATACCAGTGCCTCTGTCTTACATGCTGCAACACAGGCCATATCGTCATAACCCTTACAGTCGTCACAATTTATAGCTACCTTCATCTCTGTCTCCATGGAGATAGCTCCAAAGGGGCATGCCTCTACGCATTTCCAGCAGCCCAAGCACTTTTCTTGGTCTATGACCACATTACCGTCTTCGTACTTAGTAATCGCCCCATACTCGCACGCCTCCCTACACTTGGGCTTTGCGCAGTTCTGGCACACCGTCATGTGCGGCTTGTCCTTACGTATGCTGACCTGGAGGCGCGGAAGGGACTTGGGTTCTTCAGAAAAGGCAGTAAAGACGTCTTTAGAAACAGAATGTCTCACCGCGCAGGCGAACATGCACTGCTTGCAGGTGACACATTTATCTTTAGCGAACTTCTTTTTAAGCATCAGATCTCTCCACCAAAAACTGCAAATACTAGCGCATCTCTTCGTCTGAGATTGTGAGGGCGGTTATCCTTTTAAGGCCCGCGCCTCTGGCAACATCCATCACCGCCACAACTACCCCGTAAGGTACTTCCCTATCAGCCCTTAGCACCAGCACGGCATCGCCTGTAGCGGCGACCTTACTGCGAAGGACGGCCTCAAGCTCGCTGATGCCTATAGGCTGCGTTCCAAGGAAGAGCCTGCCCTCCCCGGTAATGGTAAGGGTCAGACCCTCAAACTTGCTCGCCTCAGCGTGACTGGCGCTGGGCAGATCAAGTTTTATGTTGGGATGCTCAATAAATGTCGATGTAACTACAAAAAATATTAAGAGTAAAAATAGTATGTCTACTAAAGACGTTATGTTGATGCTGTAACTTATGGCACGCCTAGTCCGAAAATCCATTTTTGTTACTTGCCCTTTAATCGCAGGGGCATGTTTTCCGCCTCAGGGGGACGATGCACCCACTTTTGCGTGAAACAAACATTATAAAAGAATTTGATAATAAAATAAAGCGGCAATTTTCTATTGTTTATGTCTCTTGTGTTACCTTTCTTCTGGGTAGTCCCTCAACCTTATCCCCTCCAGCCGCCCCTCTGCCGGGCGGACCCTTGAGGCGTAGAGCTTGTTGAGGAGGATGGTGGAGAGCTTCTCCATCTCACGAACACAACTGTCGACCCTCCTATCAAAAAAGCCGAAGGCAATCATGGATGGAATGGCGATGCAAAGGCCCATTATGGTGGTTCGCAGGGCCTGGGCGATGCCGTGGGAGAAGGCCTTTGGTTCTCCTAGCCCTGCCACTGCAACTGCCTCGAAAATCTGATCAAGCCCTATAACGGTTCCCAACAAGCCAAAGAGGGGGGCAACAGCGGCGACAATCTCCAGAAGGACCAGATTGCGTTCTAGGACCTTTGCCTCCTCGCGTCCGGCTATTTGTATCTCGTGTACCTTCTCCTCCCAGGAGAGGTGAAGGTTCATAAGTACGTGCTTGATGATGTTGGCGAAAGGGCCGCGTACGTGCTGACATCTGGAAAAGGCCCTAGGCACATCATTAACGTCCTTAACTTCATGGACGAGCCTCACCAGCTCAGGCCTTATGATACGCCTCTTCCTCAGACTCAGGGCCCTGTCTATAATAACAGCCAGTGATATCACCGAGCATATAAGCAGCGGTATCATTATAGGACCGCCACCAATAAGCCAATTCAATTAGTTACTACCTCCCTCTTTGTTACCCTGTCCCAATGATATGGCCACCACCATTAAAAGAAATAAAAGTTAAACCGCACGTCTATAAACTCCTCATCAACATAGGATGGGAATTTGTTAAGACGTGTCTCGGCAATAGTCTCCCTTATATAGGAAGCTAGCAGGTGATTTCCCGCCTCCTCTACCACCTTAACGGTTCCTATTCTCCCATTGGGGTATACCTTGAATTCTATTATAATCGGTATATTATTTTTCGTCTCTAGATTTATCTCTGCCTTTGTACCATATTTGAGTACCCAATACCACGTAATCCTGTCGCGGATGTGGCGATAGTAAGGTGCATACTCATCCTTCATCACGGTAAATGCCTCTTGTCCCTCCATTGGGGCATTGGCGTCTTTGTTCTCATACATGGGCTCTATAGTCCCGCCAGACAGAGTCTTGGCGTTGAAGCTGATGGCCACCTTCGGCTTTCTGGCCTTCTTGTGGATGGTCTTTTTTTGCCTCTTTTGAGCCTTGTTTACCTCCTGCCTTCGTTCTCGGGGCTCCATGGGTGGTATGTATGCAAGCTCCTTGGGCCTTTCCCGGGTAGTAAGCAGGCCTTCCGCATCCTTATCAAGTTTCTCTTCTAGTAGGCCCAATTTGCTCTCCATGTCAGAACCTTCCTCCGGTGCCTCTGTTCCCTGAGCCACCTCTGACTCCACCTCTGTGGTTTGTGTCTCCTGCGTAGCCACCTCCGCGTTCAGGATGTCTTCATCAGGTGACAAGTCCTCAGAGATGGCTTCCTCTGATTCTGCCTCAACTAATTCCTCTCCCTCCGTAACGATGTCAGCTTCGCCTGACTCTTCAAACTTGTCGATCTCTGCCTCTTCCACATCAAACATATCTGCCAGCATCTCTGCGAACCCCTCGGCATAGCCAGGGCCTTCACCCGGTAATCCGCCGATAGCCGGTACATCAGAATCACCATCTACCCGTGGTTCTTCTGTTGCAGGGCCTTCGTCGGGGGCTGTGTCTCGGGCAAGTGTACCCTTCTCACCTATCAAGTCTCCCTCTGCCTCTACCTCCTCGTCAACGGCACTGTCAGCCGTATCAACGAACTGTTTGCGTTTGACCTCCTCTACAACCTCTTTCTCTTGTTCCTCTTGCTGTTCTTCTTCTCTCCAAAGTTCTTCCTTTTTCACAAGCTCTTCCACTTCGTCACCGGCGTCGACAAACTCAAAGATCAGGGGCGTATATACGGGTGTGGGCTCATACGAACCACCGAATAGCTCCGTTCTTAAGAGGTAGCTCGTAGGGACAAAGAAGATGAAGAGGAAGTGCGCCAGAGCGGAGGCAAAGATAAGGAGTCCAAAGAACCCCCAATCACCAACTCGTATACCTTTATTAGCCATACCGTAAGTTTAACAAATACAACATATTAATTAAATGCCCATCCCCGCCCCTAGATGGATGATACAGCAAAAGTCTCAAGGCCCGTGTTATTTATTGTTAATTTATTTGTGTAAGTAAAAAATTCTAGAATATATCCCTATCTTTGTCAACGTATTTGTGGCTGTCATGCGGATGGCATACGAAGGGTTAACGCTTTTGATAATCAAGAGATAGAGGGTTTTCTATTGACAGGTTCTCTATAATATAGCTATAGTACGTCCGCTCTCTTAAAAACTTCAAAATACTATAATCTACTTATGGGCAAGCTCTTACTGGAGATAGGTACAGAGGAAATTCCTGCCGGTTATATTATACCCGCTTTAGGGCAAATGGAAGCTCTTCTGAAAGAAGGGCTTAAGAAGGTCCGCCTGAGTTGTGGAACGGTAAAGACCTTTGGGACACCACGCCGACTGGGCCTGTATGCCGAGGACATACCAGAGAAGCAGCCTACACTGACAGAGGAGTTGCAGGGCCCATCGGCCAAGGTAGCCTTTGACTCGGCTGGCCAACCCACAAAGGCTGCACTCGGCTTCGCCAGGGCGCAAGGGGTAGAGTTCAGCGAATTACAGGTAAAAGATACCCCCAAGGGTTCCTATCTGTTTGCCGTTAAGACCCGTGAGGGT
>JBHICS010000046.1:0-7243 GCA_046759685.1 Candidatus Brocadiales bacterium
CCCGTACGTCGCCAAGTGTCTTTGCATCCCTCAAGCACCTTATATGACCCACGTGAATGACGTCGAAACAGCCGTTGCAGAATACAACCCGCTTGCCCCTTTCCTTAAGTTCCTCTAGTATGGAGGCAAGTCTATTGTGGTCTATTATGACCTCAGCCACGGGGCTTACCCTTAAGGTCTTTTGTGATGATGTCTACCAACTCGGAGCGGCTTACAGTGGCGGTGCCGTTTTTCATCACTACAACACCTGCAGCGTAGTTTGAAAGTCGAGTGGCCTCCACGAAGTTCGCCCCGGCGGGTATGCCAAGGGCCAGCATGCTAGTCACAGTGTCACCTGCCCCGGTAACGTCCGTAACCTCATCGGGCCCGCATATGGGTATGTTTTCTACGTGACCGGTTTTCTCAAACAGCGTCATCCCGCGATTCCCACGGGTAATAATCACTGCCTCTGCCCCGATCTTTTTGAGCAATTCCTTGCCCGTCTTCAACATATCGTCTTCGCCATTTATGCACATGCCAGAGGCCGCCTCAGCTTCTGCCTCATTGGGGGCGATAATAGATGCACCAGCAAAATCGCATATCCTGCTCCGGGAGTCTGCCACAACCGTCTTTCCTCTGGCAATCCTCTTTATCCTCTCCAGTACTTTAGGCGTTATTATGTCATAGCCGTAATCAGAGGCTATCCAGACGTCTACCTTCGTATTCACCTCGTCTATGTGGTCCAGTATCTTATTCTCCATGGAATCGGAAATTTTCCAGGAAGTTTCTTTATCTACCCTGACGACCTGGCGTTTGGAGGCGTGGGTATCGCCGGCAAGGATGCGTGTCTTTGATATGGTACCACGCTCTTTGGATGTAAACACACCAGTAATATCCACACCATCTTTAGAGAAATAATCCTTTAGGAAGTCGCCCTCCTTATCCTCCCCCACGATTCCTATTAGAAATACCTTTGCTCCGAGCTTAAGGAGATTATTGGCCGTATTGCCGGCGCTTCCCGGGACTATGTTCTCTCCCTCATACTTTACGACTATGACGGGTGCTTCTCTGGAGAGCTTGAACGGCCGACCGTACATAAAGACGTCGGCCACTATATCTCCTATCACCGCGACACTTACGCGGGGGAAGTTGTCAATTATCTCAACGTATTTATTAAGGTCATCTTTCACCTTGATACCCCCTTTAAGATAGTGCTATTATATGGGTTATAAATGCCCTGTCAAGGAAGGAGCGCGGGCCTAAGATTTGTATTGATTCCCAGACAAGGATAAGAATATAATTCAGACCTTCAAAGGGTAGTAAATGCAGTTAACCTTGCAAAAATATGTCCTCAAGGAATTCTTCCGGGTTTTCATCCCAAGTATTATTATCTTTGAATTCATGATCATCCTTGGGCTTACGCTCCAACTCATGTACAAGGGTGTCGATATAACGTCCATTGTTATCATGCTTCCTCATGTATCATTCTATGCCTTACCCAAGGCACTGCCGATGGCCCTGCTGGCTGCTACAGTGATAACTTATGGGCGGATGAGTGGTGACAACGAGGTCTGGGCTATGCTCACCAGTGGTGTCCATCTCAGGACGATTATCATACCCGTGGCCATAGTAGGTCTTTTATTTAGTTTTGTATCTGTAGTCATTAATGCCGAGCTCCAGCCGCGGTCCTATAAAATGCTCAGGACGATTGGCGACAGGGCCTCCCGCCAGATCGTCCAGCACCTGATATATGCAGGGGGCAAAGTTGCGAAGCACCCTTACTACATAAACATACAAGGAGTAGAAGGAGAGGTGTTCAAGGGTGTAACCATACTTAAGGCAGAAGACGACCATGTGTCTAATATAATTCTGGCACGAGAAGGCCGACTTGACATCGAGTGGGAAGAGAATACCGTTGTGTGTGCCCTGCGTGACGGGGAATTCATTAATATAAGTGAAGCCAAGGCGAGTGCCACGCCAACCGTGATACCTTTTGGTGAAACAACTTTTCTAATACCCCTGGGGTTAAGGGAACACACGACGTTCAGGAAATACATGCCCTTCCTTCAACTTTTGGAGTACAAAAAAGAGATTAAACGAGAAATCAGGAAAAACAGGGATATCTTGGATGAAATAAGACCCGGAAGAAGGGCTCTCAGGAGAAAGATGTGGGGTGCTCAGGCGCAATTCTTCACCATACAAAGGCAAATTAAGGAGGCCTCTGTACAGGCCGAGAAAGCCAGAGAAGTAATCTCCCAACGTAGGGTTAACCTGGCAAATGCCAAGAACGAGATTAAGGTTTCTCAAGACTATATTCGCATATCAGAAGAAACCATTGCGGAACTTCTTCTCGCAAAGGAGATGGCACAAACTGGGAAGGCAAACAATCCCGGGGAGTTGGCAGACATCGAGAATAAGATATCAGAAATCAATAAAACTGTGGAGAATGAAACGGTACGCATACTAGAAGCAGAAGAGGCAAAACGCCTGGCAGAAGAAACTATAGAAAAAGAGGAAAAAAGGCTGGCAGAACTCGCCGAGAACGCCGAAAAAATGTCCAAGGAGCAACGTATTCTAGACGAGAAATACAGTAAAGCACAAAGGCTTTATGACATGGCCGAAAACAGGGCGAGAACCCGCGATATAAGCATCGCTATACATAGGAGGCTTGCCCCAGGTTTCTCATGCCTGGCATTTGTCCTCATTGGCATTCCTGTGGGTATAATGACGAGGATGCGGAACATGGTTATTGGTTTCTTTATAAGCTTCGGGATAGCCCTGGTGGTATATTACCCCTTACTTATAACGGGTGAGGCACTGGCCAGAGAGCGAGGGTTCCCACCAGGACCTACTATGTGGGGAGCCAATATTATCATGGGTGTCATTGCAACCGTTTTCCTCGTCAGACTCTTCAGGAAATAGAACCTGCCCACGATGCAAAAAATCCTCCGAAAGAACACTGGCCGTATAACCTGGTACATCCCAGAGAGTGAGGAGCAGACCCTTGGGGACGGGCTGGTGAACTTTACCGATCCACTTTTAGAGGAAACTACCACCATCCACAAGAGAGGCCGGCGTAAGGTCTTCGCCTCTTTGGGCACGACTGTAAACGGGGAAGAGTTGTATCTAAAGGCCTTCCGCTTGACTAGTCTGTCACTCAAACTAAAGCATCTTTTCTTTAGGTCTAAGGCCATGAGAGAACTTATGATAGGACTAACCGCCCTTGAAAGAGGTGTGCCTGCAATCGTGCCCTTGGCTGCGGGGGAAAAAAGGCGTATGGGCCTGATAGAGGAGAGCTATATAGTACTGAAGAAGATAGGTGGTGCTGTAGACCTGAGTGATTATCTGAATAGGGAGGATATCCCGCAGCATCGGAGGGCGAAGGTAATCGAGGCCCTGGGCAGACTTGCCAGAAAAAGCCATGAAAGCGGCGTATTCCAGACAGACTTTTCCTTAAATAACTTCCTCCTCAAAGATCCCCATGATCCGGCATCAGCTATATACCTAATTGATTTTGAGAGGACTTACATCCATGACTACCTATCGGAAGATATGAGGAACTGGGCCCTTGCCAAGCTCAACCGTGTTGGGGCAAACTTTAGTATTACTGACAAAATGCGATTTCTAAAGGCATATTCCGTGGGTAAAGGTATGGAGAAGGCATCGCTCTCCTCCTGGATGAAGGAGTTGGATAAACATACCTATTGGATACTACGAAAGGATGCCCTGAGAATTCACAATGCCTCTGTGCGAGGGGATAGAGGCTACAAGCTCTACACAAACGGTTCCCTCAGGGCCTACTTCCTGGAGGGTCATAATGCAGAGGAACTAATGCACCTGGCGAAAGACCCGGATAATAAAGGAGAGGCGGTAGAAACCCCAGGACCATTCAAGCTCTACATGTTACGCGGAAGAAAATATACAAAAGATGTGGGCGTTGAAGTAGATGTTTATAGATTCATCCCACATCGTTTGCAGTCCGTAGACACAAGACCGTCAATGGAGGCCTGGCAGACCGCCAATGCCCTCATAAAGGCCAACATTCCAGTAAGCCCTGTAATAGGCGTTGTGGAGAGTGGCGAAGGTTCTTCTTATCAGGGCTTTATTATCACAAAATGCATACCTGGACTTAGGGAGTTGCGTACGGTCATTGATGAGTCTCCACTGTGCTCCGAGAGAAGACAGGTACTTCTGTGGCACGCTGCCAGGTTCCTATCCCGGCTTCACAACCATGGCACCTTCTCCTCACCGATCCGTGTCGGGGATATCGGCATTCAGGAATCACCCAAGGGGAGGATAAGGCTTTACCTAACAAGGCCCTTTAAATTCACCATGACCCTGACAATGAACGGTACCAGGCAGGAGGATAGGGATTCGGACTTGAATAGTCTTGAGGCGTTTCTGGGGGATTTGATGGGGGAGAAGGACGTGGAATTCCTAAGGAGACTGTACAGGCTGCACTCCTCAAACATACCTAGCCATGGAGAAACCCTGTGTTCTTACACGCCCGGCAGATGGTCCATGTTCCGTTTTCCTTAGACAAGACATCCCTGCGGGCGGCTTGATAAGACTCTCCATTCCATATCTCACGGAAAGGTCTTTTCAATATATTTCCAAAGGCGTATTTCTCACTATATACAGAACAGCAGGGCAGTACGGAACCGTCCCAGTTAATAACCGTTTCGGTCCAGAGCAGGTCACAGGAGGAACGCCTCTTGGGTCTTTTTTTCTCCATGTCAAATATATTATACTGAGGGTCTTCGGGAAGCCATCTGCCATCCCTCTCAATGGCCTCCTCCGCCGTCTCAAATATCTCTTTACCCATATCTGGCCGCATCTTATTTACTTCTAATCTTATACCAAGCTTTGCCGCCTCCTCCTTGGCCCTTTCTATTTCGTGCTCGTTGTGACTGAAGACATGGAATAGCCAGACGATATCTGTGGGAGAGTGTAGCTCAGACCGTTTGGTTGCCAGCATTCTCAGGTTATCCATTACCCTACTGAAATTACCTCCCACGTGGTATATTGGATACGTTTCTTCCGAGGTACCATTACAAGAGACGTAGATCTTGTGGACCCCAGAGCACAAAAGCGCCTTCACCTGATTAGCGTCTATTTTCACATCCAGATTGGTACTTATCTTGACAATGATTCCTTTGGAGACAGCGTACTCTATCATGGGCACAAGCTCGGGGTTAAGCAAGGGCTCGCCCCAGTTATAGAGCCTCATCAGGTACAGGTCCTCGCCCAGTTCATCCACTACCTTCTTGTAGGTCTCAAAAGACATCAAGCCCTTCTCGGCCGAGGGGTCGTTCTGGCCAGTCGGACAGAGGGGACAGCGCAGGTTGCATATATTGCCCGACTCTATGGTAATCTTTGCCGGGTAGGAATAAAGCCTTGAGTAGCCCAGTCTGTGTTGGAGCTTCCCCATAAGGAGGTTATACAGCCTCCTCGTGCTCAAGGCCCTCCACTGCGTTCCAAGACTTGTTAAAGACATAGGTCATGTACCTAAACAAAAAAAGTAGGGTGTGTTAAGGCACACCCTACTACAAAAGCCCATCCTTCGTCAAGCCTCTATGGGATACACTGCATCACTTCTTAGCCGGCACAAAGGCGTCGGCTACTATCTCAATCTGGTATTTGTTGTTAAGGGCGTCTATACCGATGCAGGCCCTGGCCGGTGCAGATTTTATGTATTGCACATATACCTTGTTCATCACCTCCCAGTTCCTCATGTCAGTTAGATAAACAATCACCCTCAGTAGATTATCAACGGAGGTTCCTGCTGCCTCCAGAACGCCCTTCAGGTTCTTGAAGGTCACGTGGCACTGCTCTTCAAAGTCCAAGGGGATCTCCCAATTTTTCTCTGGATTCCTAGGTATAGCACCACCGCAGAATAGAAACGCACCCTTCTGCATATCTTCTGCTGGAATAAGTGATGCGTCGGACATGAGACCAACGTGGTAAGTTATTCTCTTGTCACAATTTATCCTTTGTACCGCCATTGTGTTATCCTCCCGGAATAAACGTCTTTTAGATTTATAGCACCGATTATTTATAAACTGCAGACACTGTCAATACAGAAGCCCGCGTTCGGGAGGAGCAAGCATCTGGCATGAAGCGCAATCCTGAGGCAAAATAAAGGGTGTTTTGCGGACAGGAAATGTCACAAAAGGAAATACGGAGTCTTGCGTGGACTTTCATTGTTATAATATCTCTAGGAGGAGAAATCATGAAAAGGCAAAATCTTTTGATTGTGCTCCTTCTTGTCCCTTGCATATGGGGCTACGTGGCAATCACTGACCTTGGTGCGGTAGTGGATACGGACCCTGGGAGTGCACTCGCTGCTGAACAAGCAGAGAATCATTACATTGATCCAGTATGCAACAGGGAGGTAAACAGAGACACACCCCACATGAGGGAGGTTGACGGGAAGATATATCATTTCTGCTCAGCGGCCTGCAAAAGGGCTTTCAAAAAGGAAATTGTTGAGGCTCCAGTAGTAAAAGTAAAAATGATTTATATAGACCCTGTGTGTGGCTGCCGGGTGAGTGAAGACACGCCACATATAGCCAGTTACAACGATGCAATGTATCACTTCTGCTCAACGTTTAGTAAAAACGTATTCCTCTCATCGCCTAAGGAGTTTTCCTGTTTCTGTGCAGAAGGCGAACACTGCCCGCATCGTGATGCGAAAGTAGGTAAACCTTGTAGGAAAGACAGAATTCCGGGTTACGGGCTTTGGTCAAAATGGGCCTGCCCAAAACACCATACCAGATTTTACTAGTGGGCCAATCGCAAGGACTGGCTTTTGTTCAGATTAAATCCATGTCCCAATAAACTAGACCAGGGAAGCCTGTGTCTAACACACCCGTATGGAGTTGGATTTAATAATAAAAAAGTACTTCTCCCCAGTGTTTACTCCTAGCTCTCTAAGGGCCTCCAGGGTTATCTCTACAATCATTTGCTCTCCCAGGTTCACGTACAGAACGGCTTTGTTGCCAACAACCGAGACGTCCTCTACTAGCCCCTCTAAGATATTACGTGCACTTAACCCCGTTGGCCTCTCACGGCTCACGAGTATGTCCTGGGCCCGTACAATTACCGAGACAGCAGAACCAGTCTTCGGTCCACCCAGCGGCACCACCAATTTTTGCCTCCCCAGTCCCAGCTCCGTGACACCGCGCTCCCTATTGTGTGAGAGTACCTTCAGGGTAAGCACGTTGTCAAGCCCCTCGGATTCTATTATTGGAAATATGTCCGG
>JBHICS010000047.1:0-7210 GCA_046759685.1 Candidatus Brocadiales bacterium
TAACGTTCAAGCCGGTAGACAACGACCTTTATGGTTGTTGAATATATTCAACGAAGTAAAACTTCGTTGTCTACCGCTTACTGGGCTTTTGTTTGGACAAACTTTAAGGCTAGGCGCTCTTGCGTAGTTTTTTGGAGGACAGCAGTGTGACCTGGCCCCTAACCACCTCCGGGGTTACTACGTAGGTAGCCGGGCCTTTTTGTGAGGGCAGGTGGAACATGGCATCTATCATGAACTCTTCGAAGATAGACCTCAAGGCCCGTGCCCCGGTGTGCTGGCCAAGTGCCTTGTTGGCTATCTCTTCCAGTGCCTCATGGGTAAACTCTAGTGAGGCGTTTTCCTGTTTGAAGATCCTCTTGCATTGTTTCACCAGGGCGTTGCGGGGCTCCGTCATAACCTGTATCAGCTCCTTCTCTCCCAGAGGCATGAGCGGAGCAATCACGTGTAGTCTCCCCACAAACTCGGGAATAAGGCCGTATTCTATCATGTCCTCTGACTTTACCCGGGCCGTAAACTCGCCGGGAGATTCCAGCTCCTCTGAGCCGGCATCAAACCCAATGGCCTTCTTCCCCAACCTCTTACTAATAATATGATCCATGCCGTGGAATGTGCCCCCACAGATGAACAGGATGTTTTTGGTGTCAATGGCTATGAACTGCTGCTCCGGATGCTTTCTGCCTCCCTGGGGAGGCACGTTGGCCACAGTGCCTTCGAGGAGTTTTAGCAGCGCCTGTTGTACGCCCTCGCCAGAAACATCCCGGGTGATAGACGGGTGTGGGCCCCTCCTGGAGATCTTATCTATCTCGTCGATATAGACGATCCCCTTCTCTGCATACTCCACGTTAAAGTCAGCGGTTTGTAGCAATTTGAGGAGTACGTTCTCTACGTCCTCACCGACATACCCGGCCTCTCTAAGCGTGGTGGCGTCGGCAATGGCAAAAGGAACGTTGAGAAATTTAGCCAGAACACGGGCCATAAGTGTCTTGCCGCAACCGGTTGGGCCGACCAGGAGGACGTTGCTCTTGTCCATCTCCACGTCTTCACAGTCACCCGTGATTAACCTCTTGTAGTGGTTGTAGACGGCAACGGCCAGGACCTTCTTGGCCTTATCCTGGCCTATCACATACTCGTCCAGGTGGTTCTTGATGGCACTGGGTGTGGGTATATTCTCTATCAGTTTAGGCCGTGCCTTCTTGCTGTCCTCGACCTTTAACAGGTCCTGACAGGTCTGAACGCACTCATCACAGATGTAGGTGTTTGGGTTTCCCTGTATCAGACGGTTGACCACCTGATAGTCTCTATTGCAGAAGGAGCACTCTTTCTTCTTGCTCCCTTCCTTCCCGCTTTTCTTCACCATATTATTTATTCTCCAGCCAACGCCCTTCTAGCGCACTATAACTGTAAAAAACGTAGCAGGCCTTTCTTCTTGCGGATGCTCCGACTCTTGGATGGCCTTAGGCAATAGTTTTAACATGTTCTCTACATCAGTAATATCCACAGGGTAAGGGTAGGTGCCCAGCCAGAGGTATTCATCTGCAAGCGCGATTGAATAGTCTGGCCTTTCTCTGGAATGGGTAACGTTTATTACCCTGGTGGGTTTTCTCTCTATGGGGAGCTGGACACGCATAAGCTTACCCCGCCTGACCACCGTCATCTGTATCCTCCTGCCCACCGGGGAGGTCGCAATATCCCTCTCTACAAACGAAGGGTCTGTAATCATCGTCCCTTCGTAGGAGACGATCACGTCACCTCCTTTAAGGCCGGCCTTTTCGGCGACGCTGCCCTCAGTGACCTCTTTAATCAATATGCCGTTCTCTCTGATGGCCTTCTGCACGCCCACACCAGCGGTTTCATCATCGGTGGCACAGCCCGCACATAATGCAACCATCACGAACAGGGCGCAGATGTATCTCATACAGGTGGTCCCCCTTCGCAATCATTATATAACAACCAGTGGAAAAACCAACTCCATTTTTGCACCAGCGTCAACCTAACTGTACGTTCTTCCACAAGTAATAGGCAGCCCAAAGGATAAAAACCACAAAGGCCAGCTTGAGGAACCACGGAGTCTCTCCCTCGCCGCCTTTATCAGGGGATATCTTTACATCCTGTTCCATGACCATCTCCAGAATAGGATTATGGGCGGGAACCCGCCCCTACATTGTCTACAACACCCAATTCTTGATGTAGCGTGGTAGCTTGCTGCCACGTTAAGCTTTTAGTCAAAACCATCTATCAGTCCGCAAAAGGGATAGCTCTGCCAGTCTGTAACTATACCCTTTCGGACAGGATTCTCTAGTATATACTTTGCAATATTATTAAGGTCTTCCTCTCTTCGTACAACATGGTCGTAGAAGTATGTCTGCCAGAGTATATCCTTGGCTCCATTAGCTCTATACCTACGAGTAGTCATACTCTTAAATATCTGGATTATTTTCGAAAGACCCAACCCACTGTCCCCAGGCGACAACAACAGATGGATATGGTCTGGCATTATGCAATATACATATAGTTTGAAACCGTGACTTACTCTTAATTCCTTCAGGCATGAAACTATATCTTCAGCTAACCCATCATATAGTATAGGCTTCTCATCTTTTGTGCATATAGTTACAAAATAAGGAAGAATTTGTGAATAATCAAAATTCTTCAGTCTCAATGACCTGTTTTTCCTATAAGTTTTATATCTATTTGCTTTCATTCCACAGAACGTGGGAGCAAGCCATCCGAAGCTGCGCATAGGACTGGCAAGCTCCCACGCTACAAAACCCTAACCCATTTCTTGGTCGAATAGCTAGGCGCACCCTAATCCTCATCCATTATCTTGTATTTTACATCCTCCATGTCGTTAAGGTCTAAATATCCCCTTCTCCGTGCCACAACGAGGGCACATACGGCACCGATAAAAAACAGGCCTCCTACAAAGAGGTTTATCCAGTTAGAGTAAAGTACAGAATCCTGTACGCTGTCCAAGAGTCAGGCGCAGGGGAGATATCTCCCAAGGACCCTAGAAAGCTTTTCCCTCATAATAACATCCTTTCACAACTTACTTTAAAGACTGGATATAGGCAATAAGTGCGTCCGTCTCATCCTGAGACAGGTAGGAGAAGGGAGGCATTACGGAGCCGGCCACCTTTCCGGGCATATCCTCCTCTTCAGGGGTCAATGGCCTTGGGTTGGTGAAGTGGTTCCTATGCCACCCGTCCTCGTATTCACCTCCCACGTGGGAGAGGTCCGGCCCTGTGCGCTCCGTTCCGAGCACGTGGGGGTAGTCATTCACATAGTCTCCGGGCTGTGAAACCTCTCCTTCACCTGCATCCTGCCTTATCGGCCTCACCTGCTGGGTATGGCAGTACCAACACCCCTCCCTGACGTATATCTGTCTGCCTATTAGTTGCTTCTCCGTGTATGGCGCACCCTTTGGGGTCGGGGCGATCTCCTCCATATAAGGAAGCACCGCCGTCGAGACAAAGGCGATTATTATTAATAGCATGGCCCCGGGCACAAGGATGCCAATGGTTATACTCTTCTTGTAATATATCCCCCCCAGGCAGATAATGGTGCTGGCCAATATCAACAATAGAAGGACTTTGTACATCATTTTTTTGTTCCTCCCCTGCCCCCTCTTTCGCTTACCTTCTTGGCCGCTTTCCTGCTGACTGTCGCCCCTTTGGTAACTGCCTGGGGGACTGCGTAGGAGGCCGCATAGGCCGCCCCCAGCACATTAATCACAAAGGCCATTATACCAGCCACCATAAGTGCGGCGCCGATCATGAGAGTAAAATAGAAGGGGTGCAAGGCCCTTACTACGTCAATAAACTCCACAGCCGGCCTAAATATAACTGTGTCGGTCAGGAAGTCTATCTCCTCAACCTTGGCCATCCACATAGCCCCCTGGACAATCCCTGCCGTGTGGAGTATGCCAAGGAAGACGATGATGCCAAAGGTGAATAATCCAAAATGCTAGTTTGCCAGCTTGTGGTTCATCTGTGTTCCCAGTACCCTTGGCATGATGTGATATATGGCGGCCATGCTTATAAATGTAAAGGAGCCCAAGAATGCAAGGTGGGCGTGCCCTACCGTCCAGTAGGTGAAATGGAAGAATGCGTTGGTGGTCCTAGGTGCGTTTATCAACGGGCCTTGGGTACAGGTAAGAAAATACGCCAGCCCTCCCACCATAAGAAACCTTACCGGCAATGCCTCGTATGAGCTATCGAATATAAGGTGCCACTTTCCCCGTGCCGTTTTAAAGAAGTTATACACAACGGCAAATACAGGGATAATCATAAGGACGCTGAATATAATGGCGACGCTTTCCAGCCAGTCTGGCCCTGGGCCGTAGACAAGGTGATGTTGGCCGTTCCAGACGTAAAAAAAGGCCAATGTCCAAAAACCTATCATGGAAAGCCTGTGGCTGTATAGAGGGTTCTTTGTGAGAACGGGTAGAAAATAATAGAATATCCCCAGGCCCAGGGTGCTGAACCACATGCCGATAACGTTGTGCCCATACCACCAGTTCAGCATGGCGTCATTAATTCCCGGAACGGCGCCCCTGCCTCCCAGGCCAGTCATGTCCATCATAAAATTGTTGCCCACCAGAAATATAATAGGGGCCCAAATCAGCGTGGCGAGAAAATACCATAGGCTCACGTATATACCCCTCTCCTTACGCACTGCCACGGTCTTAAACACATTGTAGATGAGCAGGGCAAAGCACAGCGTCAAGAGAAGGTCGAGGGGAAGTACATACTCTGCATATTCCCTGCCTTGTGTGTAGCCCAATGGGAGACTTATTGCCGATGAGATGATAACCATGTTCCACAGCAGGCAGGTTACGTTACCCAGCCTCTCGCTCCATACCCTTACACCGGTGAGCTTGGGCAGGATATAGAACATAATGCCGATGCTGGCCATCGAGAGCCACCTGAAGAGGGCGCCGTTTACGTGGAAGGGTCTCAGCCGTCCAAAGGAGAGCCAGGCAACGCCACCGAGGAAATCGGGCCAGACAAACTTAAGCGCAAGCACCATGGCCACAGAGACCACCAGGCCAAGCCACACGACCGAGGACAGGATAAAACTCGCGGCGGCGGAGTTTTCCTCATCACTTAGAAACCACCACAGACCGAAGCCTACCGCCGCCTTCTTTTCTGCTGCTATTGCCTTGCCCATCTCATTTTGAGGGGAAGCCTATTTATTGCCGTACTTCTTTTGAAACTCCGTGATAAGTTGCTGAAGATGCCTTTCCCAGGCATCAGGGTCTGAAAGTTTCCTCACTTTGGAGTCGTAGACAAGGAATTTAAAGATCTGTTTTGCCTGCTTTGTGTTTATGCCCGCACCTGGTTTGCGCATCATCTTGTTTACATACGTATTCCACTCCTCAGGCGTGGCGAACGGGGCATTTAGCGCACGAGCAATCGTGTGACAGCCACCGCACTTCTGCTTAAAGACCTCGAAGTAGGACTGGATATCAGGGGGATAGCTGGATGTGTCTACCGTATCGGGTCCCATGTCCCAGGCCATGGGCTTCTTTGCCATTTCCTTCTCGCGCTCAGCAGCAGATTCGGCCCCCTCGACGTAGACACCGATGCACAAACTAAATAACAAAATAATTAGGGGCGGAACAAGGAAAAAGGTAAGCCTTATCATTATACAAGCTCCTCACACCTAATACATTTTGCCTAATAGGGTCAATCTAAAAAAATATAGCTCATAAAACATCCACAAGCAATGGAACGCCGTCAGACAAAGAAACAATAACGAAAAATATTAACAGACAAGAAAACTGAAGTCAAAGGATTTACCATTACCCGTACAGCTGCAAGGGTTGCACCAAAAACAAAATCCGTGTTTTATAGGGAAGTCACCCGAGTCCAACCTTAGATAGACGGCGCCCCAAGAGGCACCCTACGTGATTTTGCAGTGACTCAGAAGTCTTTGGCGGGTTACCCGGGGTCATGCCATAGGCAGCTTCGCCTCTGGCGTACTGTAGCCCTGGAGCCCTGGGCAGATTTTAAGAGGTTTTTTCGTCCTCACGGGGCCGAAGGCCCCGCAAGCGCGGCCATTTCATTACCAAGCGGATAGACACGGCCTTTAAGGCCATTGTTACCTACTCGAAGTCTTTGGACTATCTTCTTGCGAATGCCGCTCAACTTTACGATTTGAAGGAGTTAGCCGCCTGTAACCGCTGGGGGTAACAGGTGATACTTTATCCTTTGTGTAGGGCAAACATGTGCGGCCTGCTTTATACCCTCACCGAAGGCAGCAACATCGATTCCATCTTTAACCTGAGGACCAACCTCTTCATCAAAATTAAAGGCCCCCGCCGCCTCCTCAACACACATCGCGCACTTAACGCAGTCGCCATCAAACCAGACGGCCTTTATCTTCATGTCAACTGCCTCCTTCTCAAAGCACTTACCCCACACCATTTCAGGTTCAAATGTGAGAGGATAAATATCTACTCTCTCAAAACGGCTCTTTCTAGACGTACTCTTCACAACGCCACCCCTACCTTCAAGGGCGCTATATTACGCCCAGGCACCAAAATAGTCAATATGGTAAACATCTATAATCAACCAGAAGAGCTTAGTCCAGGCGGTTGTAATCCTGCGCAGCTTTTCTGGATCGTCCTTAAGCTCCTCAGCGAAGAGGTTGAACAGATACTGGTGTATGTAACCCCAGAGCGCCAAATTTAGCCTGATAGGTATATAAAGGTCCTCACCCCCGAAAATGGGTATGTGTACGGCACCGACCCAACGGACGAAGTTCCAGAACTCCTCGTCCCATTTGCAATCCAGTATCTTAAGCAGAAACCTCCTCTGCCTGGCCCTTCGGATGGTAACGTAGTCCTTGGCAATCTTCCCCGTCTCGTCCCTGAACCACCTGGACAACCATGGGTCTTTTACAAGCTTCTCCCAATAGATGTGGTCAAGGATTTTCTCAAGGTTCGCCGCTAGAATCTCTTTAGACTCCTTGATGGCCTCTGTGTCCCTGTCCGTAAAGTCCAAACACTGGGACATGTACTCGAAGCGCTTCGTTATGTCGAAGCTGGTGTCCCTGTAAATGTTCCATGCCTTGTTAAATTCGGGAACTTCCAGGACAAGATTCCGCTTACCACCTGCGACCTTCTTCTCTACCTCTTGCGGAAATATCTTCATGTATGCCTCTGCCATTATCGATGCCATTTCCAGCTCCTCCCCAAAGAAAAATC
>JBHICS010000048.1:0-7150 GCA_046759685.1 Candidatus Brocadiales bacterium
GGTCCCGTCTGTATGGTGGCCACCACCTTGGCCTCACCCGCCATCACACCATTAGCGGTAGCAAAGCCAAAGACCATGAGGGCAGCCGCAAGAAATACAAGCGTCTTACTCATTTCTCTCTTACCCTCCTTTTCCTAAAACATCTTGGAATGGTTTAATTAACTAGTTACAGATATTACAGTGGTGTCCTTACGACCGACACGTTATTAGAGAAATAATTGGCAGTGTACAAAAACCTACCGTCTGGTGAAATTGCCAACCAGCTGGGTCCTAATCCGGTAGGAACCCTCTGCACTAGGTAATGATTTACAAAGTCCAGGTCATCAGTAAGTGCATCAAGCTGCTCCTGGGTGTTACTGTTTACGATGTCCCTGATCTTCTCGAAGTCCAGGATAGTAACCCTGTGCATACCACGTACGGCTATGTAGAGGTATTTCCCTTCAGGACCAATCCCAAGACCGTAAGGTGTGCCATCGTAGTTGTTCAGCTCGTCCAGCGGGAGCTGGGCAACCTTTCCGCCGGGCCTGGTCTCGATAACGGCTACGTTGTTTGTAAACACCTCGCCGTTCTCTGCCTCGCATACGGGTAGCCAGTTTTTGGGCTTCATGAATGTGGCCGCCACGTACTGTCCGTCCGGTGAGTAAGCGACACTCCTTAGGTTGGCGCTGTGACGAAGCGTCCTCCTATCTACCACTTTATTTGTGGACAGGTCGATGAACTCCACTGTCCTGTTGATGGAGCCGCATGTATCACAGATTACTACAGCCGTCTTTCCATCGGGCGATATGTCAATGTCCCTTGGACCATAGCCGACCTCAATCTCGCCGACCTTTTCATTGCGGCCGGTGTCGATGATGTCCACCGTGTTCCAGAGGTTTCCAGAGCAGGTCACATAGACCTTGGAACCGTCCTTGGTACATATTATACCGCAGGGCCAGTCGCCGACCTTGATCTCCTTGACCTCTTTCTTTGAAGCGACGTCAATAACGGATACGCTATCGCTTTCTGCGTTGCAGACATAAAGGGTCTTGCCGTCCGGCGAGCAGACCGAAGACTCTGGCTGGTCGTGCACGGCGACCTCACCTGTCACCTTGTTCGACTTAGTGTCTATGAAGGTAACACTATGACCTGACTGGTTTGCTACAAAAATCGTACCACCGTCAGGTGAGATGGAGACGTGGAATGGTGAGGGATGTTCCGTCTTTACGCGGGTACCTTGGATAAATCCCGCATCAGCAGTTTGTATAAAAATAAGTGCCACGGAGAGCACTGCGGCACCTATCAAACCAGAAAACAACGTCTTTCTTTTCATCTACTGAACCCTCCTCAATTTATTAGATGACAAGCTATGAACGAATTACATCGTGTGTGGGCAGGTTCCAGACTTTGCACAAACCATTTCCATATGTTTACCACATGTCGGGCAATTACCTGCGTCCACTAACTGCTCTTCGTAAGCACCTTCCTTCAACTTAAAACCGGCGCCAGGTTCATGGTGCTCATGGCCGTCTGCGCACTTGAAACTTGTCCTCGCAAAGCTCTTCCTGCTTTCGGTGTCGTCGTCGCAGTCGTAACAGATACCGGGGCGCGGATAGCACTTGCCGCACCTTATGCAGTAGTAACCCTGAGACTGACATCCCCATGCCTCAGGTAGATTTGCGTGGGGATTAGTCTCGCCTTTCGCCTTGTGTGCCTTCCAGTCCCAGACGTACTCCTGGGACGGGCAATCGTTAAACTCCCTGATTTCTTTGCATTCATCACACCAGAACTTTTTGACTATCTTTTTCTTTGGGCAGGGTTTACCCTCCTCCGCCGAGAACACTTGTGGAGAGACAAATTGTGAAGCAACAAAGCAGAAGGCAAGAATTGCACTTAGGCCTAATGTTGTGAATCCTTTCACTTATTTCACCCCCCTTCCTTTCACAATCGACCAGGCAGTTTTGGTTAGGCAAACAAAAATTATACCTACAACGCCAAATAAATCAAACATTTTTTTCTAGATTTTTTGCTCTGTACCAGCCTGTACTACAATGGGTTAGCTAAATGGTAGTACTACTGCACTAATTTGCGTTTAGCATAACCCATACTTCTCAGATTTTGCGCAGTTTATCCGTCTGACTAGATAAGGCTGAGGAGCAGGGACGAAATCATCAAACTAGTCAGAAAAAGACCAATCAACAGCAATGGCACGGCTATTATCTTGGATATAAGTGAGAGAGGCACGTTTGGTTGTGTTTCGTACTGTTCGAGTAGATTTGCTTCTTTTAGCCTTTTATAATGTACGGGCCTCTCGTGTAGCATTTCCTCTTCACTTACAACGCCGGTAAACATGGTCTCATCAACAGGCACCTTCTCGGGTAGCAGGTGTGTGTGAATGAAATGTATGGTGAATACGAAGACAGCAGCGAGAATGGCCTCATATCTATGTGCTATTAGGGCCATGTCCATTGCCCAGCCAGGCAGTACTATGGAAAAAGTCGTTGGGAACCACAGCATGAAACCAGTCAGGGCCATTACAAACGTGCCCCACATTAGGGAGAGATACTCAAATTTTTCCCAGTATATCCACCTGTCAAAGGCAGGACGGGGCCCGAATCCTAAGAGCCACTTCAGGTCTGCCACTATATCGACAACGTCCTTAGGCTGTATCATAATGGCATCAGCACCCCAGATGATATTTCCAGCCTGGCCCCTTGCGAATGAGAGGTATGAACAATAGGCAAAATGCATGAAGGCGCATAGGAAGGTCATTCCTGCGCAGATGCGATGTATATAACCAGCGGTGGGATAGCCACCCATGGTCTCATATAGCCAACGTGCCCAGCCCTGGTCCTGAAAGGCCAGGGGCATCCCCGTGAGCACCAGGCCAAAGAAGCTCACGATTAGCAAGAAGTGGCTTACCCTATGAAAAGGGGTAAATCTCTCATACAGCTTTCCATCAGTGGTCATGGCCGCCTTCGCCCTTTCTCTCGTCCAAGAGTATCCTAATCCACATCAAAACCGCATGGCCACCAAAGGTCGCAAAGGCCTGGCAAATTATGCCCACGTACAGAACAAACACTAGTGCCAGGTATGTGTGGGGTGCTTTGAGGACCCCCACTATGCCTTTTTCCTTATAAAGCTTATAGGTCTCTGCATAGAAACCGCGGGTCTTATAGCCGGGATGTGCGATGTGCTTTACAAAATTCTTATCTGCACCTTTATGACACTCGCTGCAGGTCTCGACCTTGTTGTTCTCTCCAACCATGGAGTCTGGGTCGTCGGACCTAAGGATGTCGTGTCCACCGTGACAATCGAAACAGTTAGGCACATCTTTTGAGCGGACACCCAGTGATGAAAGCTGGCCGTGGAGGTTTGTGCAGTAGGTAAAGAGGTAGTCCTCGTGGCATTCACCGCAGGTTTTGTTTACATGGGCCCTGTGAAACGGGTCGTCTGCCACTGGCGTCTCTCTTGCGGAGTTCCTTCCCATGTGGCAGTTCGTACACTTTGGCGGGGTCTTTTCCTCCTCTTGCATATGTTCTACGTGGGTGCTTTCGAGGAATTCTGCGGCAGGGTCATCGTGGCAGAAGGTAATGCAGTCAACGGGTTCGAGGAGTGGGGCATGCTCGCCATAGACACCGTCAAGGTCCTGATGGCAGTCAATGCAGACAAAGCCTTCTTCTGAGCGACCATGGGCTGACTGCATAAACGCGTCTTCACTCACCAGCATGTTTACTACCTTGGACTCACCGGTTTCTTGGTCCACACGCAACACCTTGCACACCTCTTCAGGGTTGCCGTGGCACTCCATGCAGTCCTCGATCTCCTGGGCCACGGTGAGGTTGCCGCTGCAAAGCACCAAGAACATTATAAAGAAAGCGGGCAAGCTCCATAGACAACTTGTAAGCCCATAGAAACCTGCCCGCTTTCGTGAATCCACAGTGTCTCCCCTCCTCATACGTTGTCCCACAAGAACTCTCTTAGTCTTATAGGTTTTATTACTTCTTCTTTTTCTTCTTCTTCTTCTTCGCTTCTGGCTTTAGTTTTGAGAGAAGGATCGGGTCTCTCTCAATGTATCCCTTCCACTTTGCCTTGTCACCACCACTCATTTTCTTGATGACTTCGTCTATGGGGTCAAGGTCCCTGTGGTCGTCCTTCTCAAAATACTCCTCGAAGTCCATAGCGATGGGCTTTCCGTCTTCATCCACATCGCACTTGGGACACTTGTTCTTATCGTTGGGGTCCTCCCAGTGACACTCGAGACACTGGTCTTTAACCTTACCAGTAGCGTTATTGATACCAGCCACAATAAGCCCGGCATCGTATTGTAACTTGCGGGCCATCATGGGGTCTTTTTCCGCTAGTTCGTTAAAGGCCTTCTTGCCCTTCTCTTTGAGGCCGTACTTCTTTTTCAATTCTTTGTAATTCTTCGCGGCTTTAGCCAATTTGTTCTTTACATCTGCATAACCTTGTCCCGGACCATGACAGGCCTCACAGGTGACGTCTTCAAGGTAGGTAAGCTTTGGGTTTTTAAACTTTCCGCCGTAACCGGTAGCGTGACACTTAAGGCACTTGGGGTCCTTCTGCTCCTCTTCGGTTTCGAGTCTCTTGAATGCCTTAGAATGGTCTATCTGCTTCCACTCGTCACCCTCCCAAACGCCGGGAGACAGGTGGCACTTACAGCCTTTATTCCCCGTGTATTTATATTTTTGTTTCTTTGCTGCTTCAACCGTTGATGTGGGCGCAAGGAGTAGAAGCGTACCCAATAAGAAGGTTAAAAAGAATGTGGCAAATCTCCCAAACATACTTGCGATCTCCTTTCAAGTTCAATTGGGCAGGGCCCAAACGTTTGCTTCCTTAAAAATGGAAGAATTAAAAAAAGGAAGGGCGCAAATATTAACAGAGCTTAAAAAAATAGTCAAGTGAAAAAAATGAAAGCAGCAGAGTGCATTACGATGCACCCTGCTGCCAATTCTTCTAGCCCTCGGTCTAGTAAAATACTACGTCTATGACTGCAAAACCAGCTTCCTCTATAGCCGCTATAACGGCATCTAGGCCTGAACCTTCTACTAACGCTACCTCGACAATGCCCTCCTTCCAGTCTGTATCGCACCTTTTTACGTCTTGCAGATTAGCTAGACTGGACTTGATTTTTGCCGCATCAGCTTCAGAGACCTTCGCAAAAGTGGCTCCAGCGCCATGTGTCATTCTGATTCGCCTAAGGTGGAGAGAAATCTAGCTAGTATGTAGCGTGCTCCGCCTCAGGCGGATCTGGCACGTTAAACGTGCGAGATAGACTCGCACGCTACATTCTTTATAGAGTGGTAGACAACGACCTTTATGGTCGTTGATATAATGAATTTTTTGTTCGTCCAATACGGAGATCGGACGCTACAATCTGGCTTATGGAGTCCAGTGACTATGTCGCTGGGAATTTTCCATTGACTGTGTCAATGGACTCCAAGGGCGGACTCGCCTCTGGCGAGGACTCCAAAGTTGTAGATTTTACGGGGCAGTTACGAGTCAGGAAGTCCGTGTGCAACTACGGGAACTACTCCTCGTTCATAAGATCCTCGACAAATGCCGTGTTTATATCACAACTTAGGTAGTTAGGATGGTGTATTATCCTAAGGTGGAGGGGTATGGTGGTTTTTACGCCCTCTATACGGCACTCGTTAAGGGCACGCCGTAGGCAGGCTATTGCCTCTTGGCGGGTGCCCTGGTGTACTATTAGTTTTCCTATCATGGAGTCATAATACGGCGGTATCTCATAGCCTTGATGTACGTGTGAATCTATTCTTACACCGTTCCCGCCAGGCACTTGATATACACTGATCCTACCAGGCTGCGGTAGGAAGCCGTTGTCGGGGTCTTCCGCATATATGCGGCACTCGATGGCTACCCCGTCGAGGGTTATCTGTTTTTGCTTATAACCGAGGTGTTCCCCGGAGGCAATTCTTAGCTGTTCCTTTACCAGGTCTACCCCACTGACCATCTCAGTTATGGGATGTTCTACCTGCAGCCGGGTGTTCATTTCTATAAAATAGAAGCGTCTGTTGTCCTTATCGACCAGGAACTCTACCGTGCCTGCGTTGGCATAGTTTACGGCCTTCGCCATCCTGATGGCGGCCTTGTATAGCTCTGTCCTTTGGTGCTGTGATATACTTGGGGACGGGGTTTCCTCTAGGAGCTTTTGGTGTCGCCGCTGGAGACTACAGTCCCTCTCACCGAGGTGGATTATGTTACCATGCTGGTCGGCTAGTATCTGTACCTCCACGTGGCAGGAACGTTCGATGAACTTCTCTATATAGAGTGAGGGGTCCTTAAAGGCCGTCTCAGCTTCTCTCTGGGCGACTGCCATAGAGCTCACAAGGCTTGCGTCATTGTGGGCAATCCTTATACCCCTGCCACCACCGCCTGCTGCAGCCTTTATCAGCACCGGGTAGCCAACCTTATGGGCTATGTCCAGCGCCTCTTGCTGGTTTGTTATGGTAGACTCACTTCCGGGCAAGACGGGAACCTTGTTTGCGATGGCCACGCGTCTGGCCTCTGACTTGTTGCCCATAGTCTTGAGGGTTTCTGAGGAGGGGCCGATAAAGGTGATGTTGGAAGACTCACAAATATCAGCGAAGTGGCATGACTCTGCAAGAAAACCGTATCCAGGATGGATGGCCTCTACATCCGTTATCTCTGCGGCACTAATTATGCTGGGTATGTTGAGATAGCTCTGTTCGGCCGCTGAAGGGCCAATACATACGGTATTATCGGCTAATTTCAGGTATTGGGCCCCTTCGTCGGCTTTTGAGCATACAGCTACTGTCTCTATGCCCAATTCCTTGCACGCCCTGATTACCCTGAGTGCTATCTCCCCTCTGTTTGCGACTAATACTCGGGAAAACATCTCACCGTCCTTTACCCCCCAGATGGAGACGGTTGTACCCTGAAAAGTGGTTGACCAAACTCCACAGGCGCTCCATCCTCCACCAGTATCTCTGCCACCTTGCCTGTTACTTCTGCCTTTATCTCGTTTATTATCTTCATGGCTTCTATTACACAGACCACTGTCTCAGGGTCCACTGTATCACCTACTTCCACATGAGGTTCTGCCCCCGGCGTAGCTGCCCTATAAAACGTTCCTACCATTGGAGAAGATATTTCCAAGGAATTATCC
>JBHICS010000049.1:0-7148 GCA_046759685.1 Candidatus Brocadiales bacterium
AATACTTTTCTGTGCCATTCTTCTTGTATTTGTAACCCTCGTAGAGGCCCAAGAGCGCAGGCCGGGCAGGCTCTTCCCATCCGAGAAGATAGACATACTTGAGGAGCCCAGGGAGTGGCAGAAGGGTGAAGAGGTCATGAGGCTCCTAGGTATTAAGGAGGGAGATGTGGTTGCAGACATCGGGGCAGGGTCCGGGTATTTCGCCTTCCTTATGGCAGAGAGGGTTGGAGAGGAAGGTCTGGTGTATGCAGAGGATATACAGCAGGGAATGATAGATTTCATGGCAGACAAGATAGAGCGCAGTGGGGCACAGAACATTAAATTGATACTGGGCGAACCCGAAGACCCAAAGCTCCCCGAGAACTCGTTGGACCTGGCCATTATGGGAAATGTCTACCACGAAGTGGAGAACCCTGTAACCCTAATGAAGGATATATATAAAGAGTTGAAACCCAATGGAAGGCTTGTTATTATCGACTGGAGTCCCATGAAGCCTTCGCCGATTGGCCCGCCCATTGAGGTTAGGGTGCACGAGCACGACCTTACAAGAGAGGCGGAAGAGGCTGGATTTTACATGATTCGCAGATACCGCTCCTGGCCGTATCACTATTTCGTAGTCTTTAAGAAGAAAAAATGGTTTCCGTGGTAAATATGGTAAATACTTCACTTGCTGAAACGAACTGAGTCCGGGCATTGCATAAGCTCGGTTTTTTCCCTACTGGGGAGGTTTGAAAGGAAGAACGATGAAATTGCTGTCCGCTATCACTGCTGTATGTTTATGGTTGGTCACTGTAAACGCCGCTCTCCTTCCCTTGGCCCAGGATGTTGAGGGGGCAAGCGAGCTCTTCCCGCCGGAGAGGATCGAGGAGCTTGAAGAACCCAGGGAATGGCAGAAGCCTGACCAGATTATGGAGTTCCTGGATATACAGGAGGGCTATGTCGTGGCCGATATAGGCACAGGTGCCGGGTATTTTGCCCTATATCTCTCAGATTGGGTAGGGGAAACCGGCCTGGTCTATGCAGAAGACATACAGCAGGAGATGGTAGACTATACGACCGAAGTGATTGAGGACGAGGAGATAACGAACGTTGAGGTTGTATTGGGGGAACCAGATGACCCTGGGCTACCGGCAAACTCCCTTGACCTGGCACTAATGGCAAACGTCTATCACCAAGTGGAGAACCCTGTAGCACTATTAAAGAGCATAGCTCGCGAGTTAAAGCCCGATGGCAGACTCATTATAATAGACTGGAGGTCAGACAGGGAGTCGGATGATGGCCCTCCCATGCTTGATAGGGTACCGAGAGATATGGTCGAAACCGATGCGGAAAAGGCAGGATATTACCTGGTTCGCTACCATCCCTTCTTGCGGTATCACTATTTCCTTATCTTTAAAAAGAGGACAGAATAAAGCGCTTTAGAGGGGCCCTCCCTTATGGATGGCGAGGACCGGCGCCCACCTTCACTCCTAAGGTGGGCGCGGACCATATAATAATTTCAGTGCTGTTGGTGGGGGCTTAGCGCTATTTACAAGAAGATTATGTTACTGCTTGCCGGCCTCGACAGCTTCAAGCTGTTTGGTTATTTCTTCTTTCTCTCTCTTATCCTCGTCCTTCTTTTCTAGTACGTCCCCTACTAACGCACCGACCGTGCCACCAGCGCCTGCGCCTATTGCAGCACCGACACCCGGTGCACCGACGGTTGCGCCGATGACTGCACCTGTGGCAGCACCCGCACCGGCGCCTATCCCGGCACCCTTCTGCGTCTTGCTAGCAGCACATCCCGCACCTGCCAGGGTAATGCCTAAAATACATGCAAGCATTGCCAAGTGAAATTTCTTCATCTCAATTTCCCTCTTTAAATAAGTTGTGTGCCACCCTGCCTGGATTTAATAAACCTTATCGTCAGAAATTGTCGTAAAATCAAGAACGCCTACAATATTCTTAATGCCAGCAAAACGTTCATCGCAATTGAACCAATCGCTAGAGCCAGCACTCCGGAACATAAGTAACATAGTCTTTTGTGTTGTGCCTTCAGCCTCTTAATTTCTGCATCTTTATCGGTTTTCCCCTTAGCCACAGCATTTCCCCCTATGCTTGAGCTAAAGTATCCCCATTTCAAACCTTTCCCCTGGGAATTGTCGCATGCCCGATGGGGCCTACCTTTTTAATGCCAAAAACACGTTCACCGCGGTTGAATCAAGCGCTACAATTAGTATGCAGATCACATAGACATACATCCGCCTGTTTAACGCCCGGAGTCTCTCAATTTCCGCATCTTTGCCTACATCGCTCTTGGCCGCAGCTTTTACCTTACGTTTAGACTTCTTAGCCTTAGGGTCTACCCTATGCTCAGACTTCTTAGCCTTAGGGCTTACCTTGAGCTTAGACTTCTTAGCCATAGCATGTCCTAACGCTTAGACCAAACACCCACACACCACAACCAAAATACTGTGGTGCCGAAGCGGGGAGTCGAACCCCGATGGACTTGCGTCCACTAGGTCCTGAACCTAGCGCGTCTGCCAATTCCGCCACTTCGGCCTGAAAAAGATTTTAGGCAGCCACACAAGCAGAGTCAAACAAATTCTCTAAGCTCGTAAATGTCCAGTATATTACAATTAACAGATTGACATTCGGTGGTCTTTGTGAATGTAATACATATTACCATAGGATTAGAAATACTGCTAAATTTGATTTTTTAGCATGATGATGATATGATTTTAAAGCCGTATAAATGACGCCTCAGTGAATATATTGCCAAATTTTTTCTTTCTACCTCGCAGGGGGGTTTTAAGGTGACTCGCAAGATAGGGCGCAGGGAGTTTCTAAGGGCTGGAGCTGCAGGGATCTCCTTGGGAGTGTTGAGTGGGTGTGTTGCAGAGGAAACGGTAGAGATTCCTGAAGAACCTGCAGGAACGGAAGGGCCTTCCAGGCCTAGAGCCAAGATATCTGCCCCAAAAGACGTCCCACCGGGCCAGGGTAGGCCGACACGGATGCACCTTGAGCTAGCACGTGCCATCAAGAAGCCCGCCGAAGAACTGAGGTGGAAGATGGTGATAAATACCAACCAGTGCATCGGCTGCTACGCCTGTGAGGTGGCCTGCATCTCAGAAAATGTCTCCCCCCCTGGGGTAACCATCCGCAAGGTCCTTCGTAAGGAATACGGAACCTTCCCGAACGTCAAGAGAATCTTCACGCCGTCCAACTGTATGCAATGTAATAATCCGCCCTGCGTCGAGGCCGCACCGAAACGTGGGATGGAGAGACGACCCGACGGCATCGTTATGATCCACCCAACGAGGTTTAAGGACAAGGCAGAGGTGGATGCCGTCACAGAGGCCTGTCCATACAAGAACGCAATCTTTTATGACGACGGGTCGTACTTTACCTCAGGTCTAGGCGGCACCGAGTCACCGCAGCCCTATGAAAAGGCGGATAATTATCAGTACGGGTCTGTGAACAGGCGTAAAAAGCTCATCGGGCGGCCGAGAAAGTGCGACTTCTGCATCCACCGGCTGTTAAACGGGATGCTTCCTGCATGTGTCACTACGTGCGTAGGCGGGGCCATGCATTTTGGAGACGGAAACGACCCCGATAGCCTTGTATCTGAATTAATTTCCACTAAAGCGGTGGCTGAGTTGAACGGCCATCTCGGTACTGAGCCCAATGTGGTCTATATTGCCCCAGAAGTGCCTGGGGTAATGGCTGGTCTTAAGTCATGCATACCCTGCCACAGGATAAACTTGAAATAATGAAGAAAGATACTGAAAGAGATACGAACACGTTAGAGCGCCGGGAGTTTATTAAGACGGGGGTCTTGTTGGGCACAGGCGCCCTCCTTGCATCTCAGGCGGCCAGGTTAAAGACTGCCGAGGCAAGGTCTAGGGCAGCATCCAAATATGCGCCGGCAATGCCTGAGAATATTATCTACTCCACCTGTCTGCAGTGCCACACGGCATGCCCGATAAAGGCGAAGGTGGTAGATGGTGTACTAGTCAAGATTGACGGGAATCCATATTCACCGCAATCCCTACTGCCCCATATCCATTACAGGAATAATCCCGTTAGTGCAGCCGTACTAGACGGGTACATCTGCCCGAAGGGCCAGGCCGGAATACAGTCTGCTTACGACCCGTACAGGATACGCAAGGTGCTAAAGCGCGCGGGGAAACGAGGAGAGAATAAATGGGTCACCATCGATTTCGAGCAGGCGATAGATGAAATCATCAACGGCGGTTACCTCTTTAAACACGTGGATGGCGAGGAGGAGCGATCTGTTACCGGACTGAAGGACCTTTTCGCCTCTAGGAACAGCCAGACCTCATTGTGGATGGCGTCAGACGCCAAGAGGGTTGCGTCTGGAAAGATGCCGGTCTCCAAGTATAAGGCAAGATACCAAAAAAACCTGGACACCCTTATAGACCCGGAACACCCGGACCTCGGGCCCAAAAACAACCAATTCGTGTTTATGGCAGGGCGCATCGAACACGGCAGGAAGGAGTTCAGCCAGCGGTGGCTCCGCCATGGTTTTGGCTCCGTAAATTGGTATGAACATACCACCATATGCGAACAGTCCCACCACATAGCCTACAAGCAGATGACCCGTCAATTTCGAGGTGGGAAATGGCTGGGCGGTAAGACCCACATGAAACCAGACACCTTGAACAGCGAATTTATTATTTACTTTGGCACCTCTGGCGGGATAGAGGCCGGCTTCGGCCCACCACCTTCGTCAAGGAAGATTACAGGTGGGATCGATTCCGGGCAGCTCAAGACGGTGGTTGTAGACCCACGTTTTAACAATGGTGCAGCCAAGGCATGGAAGTGGCTGCCCATAAAGCCCGGCACCGATGGGGCGCTGGCGATGGCTATCATCAGTTGGATAATCTACTATGGCCGGTTTGACAGAAAGTTCCTCCGCAACGCCACGCGCAAGGCGGCAGTACAGAGCGACGAGTCCTCATGGAGTACGGCAAGCCTGCTTGTTAAAATCGAGGACGGGCGACCGACCAAATACCTGCGCGCCTCAGAGATAGGCATCGGCGGGGAGAACGAGTTTGTTGTATTCTCTAACGGCATTCCAACGCCCGTAGACATCAATTCAAACGAGAAGGCCGTCTTCGGCGACCTGTTTGCAAATGACGTGATAAAGGACGTGCCCGTCAAGACGGCACTTCAGTTATTAAAGGAATCCGCATTCAGTAAGAGTTTCGATGAATACGCTAAGATTACCCACATAAAAAAGGAAGATATTGTTGAGGTCGCACGCGAATTCACGTCCCACGGCAAGAAGGCTGCAGCCGAGTTCTACAGGGGTGCCGTGCAACACACAAACGGATACTACAATGCAAAGGCAATTATAGCCCTCAACGCACTAATTGGGAATCAGGACTGGAAGGGTGGCCTTGGCAAGGGCGGCGGGCACTGGCATGAGGCAGGGGATAAGCCCAATCAGCCCTTCCCGCTAAAAAAGTCGCTGCACCCGGGTAAGATACACGCCTTCGGCCACAAACTGACACGCGAAAAATCGGCTTACGAGAAGTCTACGCTCTTTGACGACTACCCTGCAAAGCGCCCATGGTTCCCGTTTACAGACAACGTATACCAGGAGGTCCTGCCCTCTGCAGTTAGCCAGTACCCATATGGTGTGAAAGTGGTATGGATGCACATGGCCACCCCCGCCCTGTCCACCCCTGGTGCCAACGCACAACTCGTGGCACTGCAGAATCTGGATAAGATTCCACTACTTATAAGCACTGACATAGTAATAGGTGACTCTACCGTCTTTGCCGATTATGTCTTTCCGGATACCAGCATATGGGAGCGGTGGGGCCTGCCCCACGTTACGCCCGACGTACAGACCAAGACCAGCAAGGTCCGCCAGCCCATCATAGCCCCCATCCCGGAGACGGTTACCGTATTTGAGAGGAAGATGCCTATCTGCATGGAGTCGGTGATGCTCAAGATTGCCGAAAAGCTGGGCCTCCCCGGCTATGGCAAGAACGGGTTTAAGGAAAACCACCATTTAGAACATTTTGAGGACTACTACCTACGCATGGTGGCAAACATTGCATGGGGTGATAAACACAAGGATAGGGTCCGAACGGCAGGCCCTGCCGACATGGACCTATTTATGAAGTCGCGCCAGCACCTCCCTAAAAGCATATTTGAGGCCGAGCGCTGGCAGAAGGTGGTTGGGAATAAACACTGGAGAAGGGCGTTGTATGTACTCTTGAGAGGGGGGAGGTTTGAGAACTTTGAGCGCGCATATAAAGGAGAAAAACTGGCCCATGCCTTCTCCGGCCACATAAACCTCTACGTGGAACCCGTAGGCAACAGCAGAAACTCGATGAGCGGGGAGTATTTCTCAGGGACACCCGTGTTTGTGCCTGATAGGGGGATAACCGACGTGGAGATTAGAGACACAGATAACGGCTACCCGCTTACACTAATTACATATAAAAACATACTGGGGGGACAGTCCAGAACACTGCCCAACAACTACTGGTTGAGCCAGATCTGGCCCGAGAATCATATAGAACTTAACCCAAATGATGCGGAGGCAATTGGGGTAAAGGACGGTGACACGGTCCGCATCGTATCTGCCACAAACCCGGATGGGGCATGGTCAATAGGGACAACAGGACAGGAGAAATATACAGAGGGCCGGGTCAAACTTACCCAGGGGTTAAAGCCTGGCGTGGTCAGCGTGAGCTGGCACTTCGGCCATTGGGCCTATGGTGCATCAGACATGTCAGTTGACGGAAAGGTCGTAAAGGGCGAGGAGCGCCGTGCCACCGGGCTCTGCCCGAACGCCGTCATGCGCCACGACCCGCACCTGGGAGACGTCTGCCTCACCGACCCCATAGGCGGCAGCGCCGCATTCTTCGGCACCGCAGTTAAGCTCGTCAAGGCATAAAAGTATACTTACGTAGGGGCACGTTGTCCGCCTCAGGCGGATGCCCCTACTTGTTGGTAATCTTGGTTACCAACAAGTAGCATCCTGTGGATTTACGAGGTTGCTTTCTACCATCAAAAATGATATTGTATTGTAGTCAGAGACCTCTGAGAAGCCCTGCAAAGTTGTTATTCTAATGTAGCGTGCGAGCTTGCTCGCACGTAATCGTGGCAGTCCGCCTAAGGCGGAC
>JBHICS010000050.1:0-7122 GCA_046759685.1 Candidatus Brocadiales bacterium
GAACTCGCAAGCCCACAGTATGCGCAGTTGGCCCTGCAATCGTCGGTATAGCTCAGCAGCAGGTTTATGCAGAAATTCCTGGCGTCGCGGTAGAATCTACCAGAGACAAACCTCAGGCTCAGGGCAGACGCAAGGCTGGTTTTAACGAATTCCGGGCCCTGCGGGCTGTGTACATGGGTCTTGTATTGGGTGCTCTTGTCCATTGTCATTACGAGTCAGAGATTGCTTCGCTTCGCTCGCAATGACAAGCTTGCGCTGGATGCTCTTGTTCATTGTTATTGCGAGTTTATCTCGTGGATTCCCGCTTCCGCGGGAAAGACAGCTTGTGCGATGCATTCTCGTCCTTTGTCATTGCGAGGGGCGCAGCCCCGTGGCAATCTCCAGCTGTTCATATTGGTCTTGTGTTGGGTGCTCTTGTCCATAATATATCCACGCCTGGCTCTTATACCTCTTCTCCTCCAGCTTTCTTATTTCTTTTAGTTCCTCCCGGTTGAACGGCTCAGGTATAAGCTCCACACGAAGGACGCCCTCAATACCTCTCTTTACGTAATCCCTTAGTTCGCCAGTGCTAACATGTCTGCCCAGTTCACTTGAGACGGTGGTTATAGCGCCACCCTTTTCCTTGGGTTTTTTCAGGAGTTTTAACATCAAATCTGCATCCATATCCGACAGTATGCTTGCATGATACAGCCCCGCCGGGTGTTCATCCATGCCGTAACAGGCAAGTCCGGCAATCTTCTTGTCTTTTACATAAATGTCATTCTCCGGCCGAAACGTCGCATGGATACCCAAGAAACCAAGCGCGGCAATTATGCCCTTGGTAAAGGGGCTGAATACGGTCTTCGAGCCAAGGAGCGCCGACTGCTCATTAACGGGGCTGGCAATGGCGACACCGAGCTGACCTTCTCCCATAATAATTGCACCACCGCCGGTGGGCCTACGGTTTACCTCTATACCCAACCTTGTACAATCGGATAGATTGACCTCTGAGTCGATATCTTGATGTCTGCCAACCATGGCGGATGTGCCTTTATACGTGTAGAGTCTAAGTATGTGGGAATAGGGTGATGCGCAAAGTGTTCTGGTAATATACTCATCGGCCGCAAGTCCAAAGCTGGCCGAGGAGCCGTCGTCTTCTATGTAACGCCATTTAAGAGATTCCATGATGTCTTAAGCCGAACGCCTCTGCCACGGCCCTATTGACTACCTTCCCTTTTACGATGTTTATTCCGTATCTTATTGCTGGGTTGTCCTTCGCCGCCCTCTCGTATCCCTTATTCGCTATCTCTATCACAAATGGCAGACTGGCATTGGTGAGCGCGTAGGTGGAGGTGCGGCCTACTGCGCCTGGCATATTGGTCACGCAGTAGTGCAAGACGCCGTCCACCATGAAGGTGGGCTTTGTGTGGGTGGTGGGCCTGCTGGTCTCTACGCAGCCACCCTGGTCTATAGACACGTCAACTATTACAGCGCCGTGTTTCATCGTCTTTATCATATCCCTCGTGATAAGGACCGGGGTGCGGGCACCTTCTATGAGTACAGCGCCGATAAGTAAATCGGCCTCCCTGAGTCTTTCTCTGACATTCTGGGCGTTTGACATGAGGGTGATGACGTTTTTTGGCATTATATCGTCCAGATACCTCAATCTGTCTAGATTGATGTCCATAATCGAGACCCTTGCCCCCAGACCGGCAGCCACCTTAGCGGCCTGTGTCCCAACCACGCCGCCACCTATTACCACCACCTCCGCCGGCGTTACCCCTGGAACACCACCCAGCAGAATACCCCTCCCTTCCATTGGCTTCTCTAGATACTTTGCCCCTTGCTGGATAGACATCCGGCCCGCCACCTCGCTCATGGGTGTAAGGAGGGGATGCCCCCCTCTCTCGTCCCTTACCGTCTCATAAGCAATGGCTACGGCCTTGGACTTTATTACTGCATCGGTGAGCTGCCTTGAGGCGGCGAAGTGGAAGAAGGTAAAAATTATCTGAGCTACCCTCATGAGCGAATATTCTTCTGGGAGTGGCTCCTTTACCTTGAGTATCATGTGAGAATCAGAGAAGACCTTCTCTACATCATCAACCAGTTCCGCCCCTGCCCTTGAATATTCCTCATCAGTGATGCCGCTGCCGAGGCCGGCACCTTTTTCTACCAGGACCGTGTGTCCGTTCTTCACCAGCTCCTCGGCACCCACTGGTATGAGGGCGACCCTGTATTCGTCTACCTTTGTCTCCTTGGGGACGCCGACGATCATTTTTCTTAAAACTCTTTCGCTACTGTTTCGCGAAGTGCTCGTGTTTAATACTTATCTCGCTCTAGATAACTCCTCATATTTGTTTTTCACTTTTTCCATATCTCTTTTAATTTCTGTCTTTCTTTTATCTTTAGGTACACGACGATAATAAGTATAGTGTCTAATAGTTATAGTTTCATCCTCATACTTACATTTCTTCAATATCTTCTTGTAAAAATCTTTACAGTTTTTGCCAACCAAAACTATTAGTATAGGCCCAACAATTTTAATCTCTCTTCTTAAAAAATAAGTAGCCTCTTGTATACGGTCTCCGCCATTAAACAGATCTCTCGTTGTTAAAGGAACACATGGTGCTACTTCATTTGTCAGGTTTTTGTTTTTATTTTGGGTTATTACCTTTTGCCCGTTGTTTAAAAATATCTGTTAAATGAGCTTCGTGAAATCCCTGGCGGCAGAGCTCGTCATAAAATAATTCATCGGCCTTAGATGGAAAGTTACCTGTACTTGGATTTATGCAAAGGAAAATGACGTTCTGTATACCAAAGTAGCCTTCAACACCCTTGTATCTAGGATAAAACCAGACATCATGCCATTGATCTTTGAAGATCTTGTCAATTATATCACTCCTTAAATCCTGCAAATCCTGCATTTGTTTTCTTGTAAGAGGTTTCATCTGCCCCCTTTAGCTTTTGTAGCGCGTTTTGAAACTGTACCATACTATAGAAATTGAAAGAATGTAGCATGGCAGCAAGCTGCCACGTTTAACGTTGGAGCAAGCTCCAACGCTACATTGCATAACATAAACCAAACCCTATAACAAAACGACAATTCCAATTGTAGCTGCCTGATTTATCAGGCGGGTATAAACAGACGGACATGAGCCCCATAAATGGGGCAGCTACATAACCCGCAGGTGCGTCTAGACGCACCCTACAAAAAATAAATAAAGGCAACTACAGGGGGTTGCCCCTACCTAATCCTTTAATAGCTCTTTGTAGAAGCTCTTTCCGTTCCTGAGTGGAGGCAGCTCCAGGGCCTCCGAAATAGTTGCGCCAAGGTCCGAGAAATTTTCCCTGACACCAAGGGAGCAGGCCCTGCCTAGGGCCTTGCCATAAACCAAAAGGGGCACATACTCGCGAGAGTGGTCAGTGCTCGGTGTGGTGGGGTCACACCCGTGGTCGGCCGTCATAGAAAGAATATCGTCATCCTTGAGGGAATCCAGTATCTCGGGCAGGCGCACATCAAACTCCTCCAGACACCTTGCATAGCCCTCTGGGTTGTTCCTGTGGCCGTATTTCATATCAAAGTCTATCAGGTTGGTAAAGATTATGCCCTTCAGGTCTTGTTTGATGCATTTTATGGTCTGGTCTATCCCTTCCTGGTTATCTCCCGTGGGGCACTCCGTTGTTAATCCTGTATGGGCAAAGATATCTCCTATCTTGCCCACGCCTATCACCTCAAGCCCCTCCTCCTTGGCCATGTCTAACAACGTAGGTTGGGGTGGGGGCACGGAAAAATCCTTCCGTCTCTCAGTCCTTACGTACTGCCCCTCAGAGACTACAAATGGCCTTGCTATTACACGGCCCACGTTATGCCTGCCGGTTAAGATGCCACGGGCGGTCCTGCACATCTCGTATAGTTCCTCCACCGGTATTACGGCCTCACTGGCGGCTATCTGGAACACACGATCTGCGGAGGTATAAACAATAGGGTTCCCTGTCCTTATGTGCTCTTCTCCAAGTTCCTTGATTATCTCCGTGCCTGATGCAGGTTTGTTGCCCAATACGGGCCTACCTATGGCCTCGATGAATCTTTCGATGATTTCATTGGGGAAGCCGTCGGGGTACGTAGGGAAGGGTCTTGTGGTAACTATGCCTGCAATCTCCCAGTGTCCTGTAGTGGTATCCTTTGCGGCAGAGCCCTCGGCCATCTTTCCATAAAAGGCCGTTGCGGTTATATCGTCGCGAAGACCCTCGATAGGTATCGCCTTTCCCAGCCCCATTGCCTCGAGATTGGGCAGTCGCAGGCCGCCCACGACCTTGGCCATATTGCCCAGGGTGTTACTACCTTCATCACCAAACCGCGAGGCGTCGGGTAGTTCCCCTGCACCAAGGCTGTCAAGGATGATTATCACCACCCGGCGGGTTTTTTTGGGCATTATGTCTCGCAGGTATTAACTATATCAGGCCCAGTGCTGGTGCCTATCCTTGTGGCGCCGGCCTCTATCATGGCCAGTGCTTTTTTGCAGTCGCGGATACCACCTGAGGCCTTCACCCCCATGGCCTCAGGGACATGCTGTCTTATCAGTCGTACGTCCTCAACCGTGGCGCCACCGTCGGCAAGACCCGTAGAGGTTTTTACGAAATTTGCACCGGCATCTACAATAATCTCACATGCCTTTATCTTTTCTTCATCCGTGAGAAAACACGCCTCTATTATCACCTTAACCACATTACCGCGGGCCGCCCTTACAACTCCCTCTATATCCCTTTTTACCAGGGAATAGTCCCCTGACTTCATAGCCGCAACGTTCATGACCATGTCTATCTCTTGTGCGCCCTCGCTCACGGCAAGTGCTGTTTCCATTATCTTGACCTCGGGGTGGTTGTAGCCCAGGGGGAAGCCCGCTATTGTACACACATTTACCGAGGAGTCTTTGAGACGCTCTACCGCCAGAGGGACATATATAGGTGGAATGGCGACTGAGCAGAACCCGTATTCCTTTGCCTCATCGCAGAGCTTTATTATCTGGCTCCTCTCCGCCGTAGCCCTTATTTCTGTGTGGTCAATCATCTTTGCCAGCGTTCCACGAGAGAGATTCATTAGTGTCATCCTTTCCAGTAGCAGATAAGAGGTCGAGTGAGGAGGTTCATGGAATCAAAATCAAATGAAAATACGCTTGAGAAACTCTAGACCAACGAAGACTACGATTGGAGATGCGTCGAGGCCTCCCATGGGTGGGATAACCCTTCTGACAGGCTCCAGTACAGGCTCGGTTATCTTAAAAAGGAACTGTGATGCCGGGTGCTCGCTGTCATGGGGAATCCATGTCAGCACAATCCGTACAAAGATTATTAATTCATAAAGGCCTATCAAGCCGGATATAGGAGAGCCTTGCATCGGGATCCCTTTCGGCAGATTAGAGGACCATGCAGCCATGCGGTCGCCAAGTGCAAAATTCTACCACAGCTACTCCCTCTATTGCAAATTAAAAGGAGCTATCCTTTCCTGAGTCTTTCGCGTATCTCGTGGTACTTGTCGGTGAGGTCGAGCCTCTTTAAGAGTTTGTCGGCCTCCTCATCGGCCAGGGCCTCTATCTCTTTCCTTTCTCCTGGGGTAAGGGTGGTATTGCTTATTAACTCCTGAGCCCTACCGGAACTATTGTGGGAGAGGTAATGACCTACCTCGTGGGCCACAGCCGCAAGGGCCTTAGAGTAGTCGGGCTCCTCTGATTTAAGTAGATAATTGCGGCTCGGAAAGAATATGACCCTGTGATTGGCGTCATACAGGCACGGCAAACCGCTGGTGAAAAGGGCATAGATGCCCTGGTTCCCGTAAAGTTCTCTAAACTCGTCATCGGAGTCTACTTCACGGTAGTTCTCGTGGGGTATCTCCTTATGAATGTATTTATATAGTGCCCGCAGGCTTTCTTCCGGGAAACCTTTCATGTCATTCCTTCATCATGTGTTCAGTAAGTCTTCAGATAATAATATAGTAATAATCCACTCATTGCAACAGGCCCGATAGAGAATCACGTGAGGCTCTGCCTGTAGATTCTCGTCTTAGAATGTTTGACTGAGGGGCGAAGGCTGTGATAATATACCCCATTCATGGAAGCACTTAAGGACTTTCTTATAACGGAGAAGGGGGGTTCCCTGCAGGCTATCGAGGGTGGCGTGGGGTATCTGTCCGTCCACGTGCCTGAGGAGATAATTATTGCAGCGGGCAAGGTGCCTTTTCGCATCCTTGGTGGCGGGAAGCCCGCAAAACTGGCCAATGCGTATCTCCCAAAGACCTTTGACCCGTACGTGTTGGACAGTCTCGAAGGGGCGCTTGAGGGCAGCTATAAATTCCTCGATAGTGTGGTAATAGCCAACACCAGTGATGCGCATCGCAGGCTATACGATGCCTGGCGGTTGGGTGTGAACTCAATGAAGGTGTTTTTCCTAGACGTCCCAAAAGGTGCAGACTCACTCAGGCTGAAGGCCTTTCGGCTGGCCCTGTCATCACTGGTAAGGGACATTGAACGGGCCTTTGGCGTAAAGATCTCTGAAGATGGCCTGCAGGGTGCCATCAGGCTTTGTAACGAAACGCGGCTTCTTCTCAGAAGGTTGAGCGACACAAGGAAGGAAAGGGTACCCCCTCTTTCGGGTGAAGAATTTTTTGAGGTCGTCAGGTGGAGCCTGACCCACGATAAGCCAATGGTGAATGATACCCTCAGGAAGTATCTGGAAGAACTTGAAGGCGAACTTGAAAAAACGGGGGGCAATGGAGTCCGGTCCCGGGACCCTGAAAGCGGCACGGACGGTCCCAGGATAATGATGATGGGTAGCCTCATGGGTTCACCTGAGCTTATCTCACTCATAGAGAAACTGGGTGCAAGGGTTGTGTGTGAGGACCTTTGTATAGGAATGCAGTATTTCTCCAGCCTGGTAGACGAGGACTCTACCAGGCCCCTTGATGCACTCGCCGGTAGATATCTGTCCATACCCACGGCAAGGATGGTGGATACAGAGTCCAGGTGGGATTACCTGCTGCGAATGGCCGAGGATTTTCGCATAGACGGAGTCATATACTTTGCACTAAAATTTGATGACATATACCTCTTTGAATACCCACATTTTAGGAATAAATTTCAAAAGGCAGGC